>DAITPE010000119.1:0-11937 GCA_036833775.1 Pyrinomonadaceae bacterium
TTAAGAATTTAGAATGTAAAATTTAGAATTACTTTCTTCTGTTTTTAATAAAAATATACCAATTTATTTTGCTTGATTACTTAAATGTTTTTGCTCGCGAAAGAACGCGAAAAGACGCTGAAAAATTGAAAAGCAGACTGATTTTTTGAGTGCTTTCACGAAATACGCAGGCAAAACGGGTAAAATTTGATAATCAGCTATTAATTTCCAGAGCACGGCTATTAAAAACAATAGCCGGCTAGTCGAAATCGAGAGCAGTGCTATTAATTTTATGAGCAGTGCTATTAACTTTGACAGCAGTGCTATACAAAAAGATGAGCAGTGCTATGCAAAAAGATGAGCAATGCTACTAAATTTATGAGCAATGCTATCAAAAAAATGAGCATAGCTATCAAATTTAATAGTCCAACTACTAAATTTATGAGCACAGCTATTAAAAAGAATAGCCGACTATTAAATTAATTAGTTTATCGGTCGGTGCGGATAATATATCGGTCTAAAAGCCTTTATAAACATCATTCGGGACAATATAAAGGTCTTTTTGGTGTCTATATCCATCTTTTCGGTCATTATAAAGGTCTTTTTAGTGTTTATATCCATCTTTTTCGTGTTTATAAAGGTCTTTTGGATGGATATAGCAATCTTTTTGGTCATTATATTGGTCTTTCAGATGGTGATATTGATCTTTTTAATAGTAAGAAAAGCATCAATTCATGGGAATACATATAAATTTATTAAATTAATGAGATTGTTGAAATCGAAAAAGGAATTATTACGAGTGAAAGGGAAATTGTTGGCGATCACAGGCTTTATTTTATCAATTTTTATGAGCGTAAACGCGCAGAGCGAATCGGCGAATGTTCCGCCAGAGTGGAAAACTTTGGCGGAACAGACAGATTATCACAAAACTTGGAATTATGCCGAAACGATCGCCTTTGCGCAGAAATTGGACAAGGCTTCGGACAATGTTCTTTACAAATCGTTCGGCAAATCGGGCGAAGGCAGAGATTTGCCGCTTTTGATCGTTTCCGACAGCAAAATCACAACGCCCGAAAAAGCGAAAAAATCGGGCAAAGCCATAATTTTGATTCAAGCCGGAATTCATTCGGGCGAGATCGACGGCAAAGATGCGGGTTTTGCTTTAATTCGTGACATCGTAATTACGAAAACACGCGCCAATCTTTTGAAGGAAAATATCCTGCTTTTTGTGCCGATCTACAACGTTGACGGACACGAAATGTCTTCGCCGTATAACCGCATCAATCAAAACGGTCCCGACGAAATGGGCTGGCGTGCAACGAGCGCGGGATTGAATCTGAACCGTGATTATATGAAAGCCGATGCGCCCGAAACGCGTGCGTTTTTGAAACTTTGGAACGATTGGAAACCCGATTTCTTTTTCGATCTGCACGTCACCGACGGCGCGGATTTTCAATACAATGTGACGTATGAATACGCGCATTTCGGCGAAGTTTCGCCGTTTGTAAAAAACTGGATGGACGCGCATTTCGACGTGAAAATCAAGGCTGAAGTCGAAAAGCAAGGCAATCTTTTGACGCATTATCTCGAATTCGGCGGACGCGAAGTGACGAGCGGAATTTTTACATTCATCGCCACTCCGCGTTATGCGACAGGCTACGCCGCGCTTCGCAATCGTCCCGGTTTATTGATCGAAACACACAGTTTGAAGCCGTATAAATCGCGCGTTCGCGGAACTTATGACGTTCTCTGGAAAACTTTGGAAGAAATCAACACTTCAAAAGCAAGCCTTTTTGAAGCAAACCGAAAAGCCGACGAAGAAACCGTCAATCGCGGCAAAACCTACGACGCGAACCGCCAGTTTCCGTTGCAAATCGGTTTGACGGACAAAAGCGAACCGTTCAATTTGAAAGCCGTCGAATATAAATTCGAAGACAGCGCGATTTCGGGCGGAAAAAAATTGGTTTACGGCACGAAACCGCTCGATGTAACGGTTAAAAAATACGACGAAGGCAAAGTCAACGCCTCAGCCGCGCCGCCGCGTTTTTATATTATTCCGCCGCAATGCTCCGAAGTTATCGAACGGTTGGAAGCGCACGGGATCAAGTTTGAAAGAATGAAAAACGAATTCGGAATCGAGGTCGAAAGCTACCGCCTGACCGAACCGAAATGGGCGCAAAATCCGTTTGAAAATCGCGTTCCTGTTTCTTTCAAAATTACGCCGATCACAGAAGTTAGGACGTTTCCGGCGAATTCGGTGCTTGTTCCGCTCGATCAGGAAGCGGCAAACGTCGCGATTCATTTGCTTGAGCCTGCGTCCAATGATTCGTTTGTTTATTGGGGATTTTTCAATTCGATCTTTGAGATGAAGGAATATTTCAGTGATTACATCATGGAAAAAATCGCTGCCGAAATGCTCGCGAAGGATGAAAATTTGCGCAAAGAATTTGAAGAAAAATTAAAGGACGAAACTTTTGCGAAAAGCGCGCGTGCGCGTCTGCAATTTTTCTACCAACGCTCGCCGTATGCCGACAAACGAATCGGCGTTTATCCGGTCGGGCGAATTACGAAAGAATTTAGAAAATAGTGAAAAAGGGGAACGCGAATCGGGCGGATCAGGCAGATAAAAGCGGATTTTTTTACAATTTTTATCGGGTGAAATCCGCTAAATCCGCCAAATCCGCGTTCAGAAAAAATATATGAAATTTCCGAGAGCAGCAGGAGTTTTGCTTCATCCGACATCGTTGCCGTCAAAATTCGGCATCGGCGATTTCGGCGTTGAAGCGTTTGAGTTTATAGATTTTTTAGCGGCGGCAAAACAATCTTATTGGCAAGTTTTACCGCTCGGACAGACGGGTTACGGCGATTCGCCTTATCAATGTTTTTCGGCGTTTGCGGGAAATATTTTTATGATCTCGCTCGAAAAGTTGGTCGAAGACGGACTTTTGGACGGAGACGATCTGGCGGATGTTCCCAAGTTTCCCGAGACGAAAGTCGATTTCGGCAATGTCATCGAATATAAAACGCCGCTTTTGAAAAAGGCGTTTGAAAAATTTCGCAAAACTTCCGATCTGAAAACGGTTGAAGCCTTTCATCTTTTTTGCGACGAAAACGCGTTTTGGCTCGAAGATTACGCGCTGTTTCGCGCGATTAAGTTTTCGCAAAATCAAGTTTCTTGGCAAGACTGGGACGAAGATTTGAAGCTTCGCAAACCCGAAGCATTAGCCGAAGCGCGTGTCGAATTTGACGAAGAAGCGTTTGCACAGAAGTTTTATCAATTCGCTTTTTTTTCTCAATGGAAAGCCGTCAAAGAATACGCGAACGAAAACGGCGTGAAGATTATCGGCGATATTCCAATCTTTGTCGCGCTCGATTCAAGCGATGTTTGGTGTAATCCGAATCAATTTAAGTTAAATGAAGACGGTTCGCCGAAAGTGGTTGCCGGAGTTCCGCCGGATTATTTTTCAAAAACCGGACAGCTTTGGGGAAATCCGATCTACAACTGGGACGCGATGCGCAACGAAGGTTTCAAATGGTGGGTTGACCGTGTGCGCTACACTTTGAAATTGGTCGATGTCGTACGTGTCGATCATTTTCGCGGATTTGCGGCGAGTTGGGAAGTTCCGGGCGGAGACGAAACGGCGGAAAACGGGCAATGGGTAAATGTTCCGGGCAAGGATTTATTCAATACTCTGCGCTGGGTTTTCGGCGATTTGCCGATTTTGGCGGAAGATTTAGGTGTGATTACGCCCGACGTTGAAGAACTGCGCGACTCGTTTGGTTTCCCCGGAATGCGGATTTTGCAATTCGCTTGGGGCGGCGACACGAAAAACATCGATCTTCCGCACAATTATATTCAAAACTGTTGTGTTTACACCGGAACGCACGACAACGACACGACCGTCGGCTGGTTTGAATCGCAAGCCGGCAAAGGTTCGAGCCGCGACGAAGATCAAATCGAAAAAGAACGCGCATTTTGTCTGAAATATCTGCAATCCGACGGTAAAGAGATTCATTGGGACTTCATCCGCACTGTTCTCGCTTCGGTGGCAAATACAGCAATTGTGCCGATGCAGGATTTGCTCGGACTCGGCAATGATGCGCGGATGAATCTGCCCGCTTCGACTTCGGGAAATTGGCAATGGCGATGTAAGAAGGAAGATATTTCCGAGGAAATTGCCGAAAGATTGGCTGGCTTGGTCGAACTTTATGGACGCTGAAAACGCCGTAAAGAAAACGCCGAAAATAGTTATTTGGTATGGAAGAACGATTATTTTATTGGGATTGTTGTTGATTCCTACAGGAATCGTTAAAACGATTTCGGAGTATTTAGGCAGTGAAAGCGGCTTTTTTGAAAGTCTTCATAATTTGTATGAAGCGATCAGCGGCGCGATCGGTATTTGCGGATTTGGTTTGGCTGTTTCAACCGGAAAGCGTTGGTATTTGTTTGTTCTTTTAATAATGATTTTCTTCGGTTCGGTTGTGATCGGTTTTTTTTCGATGGCTGGCAAAGAAACTAATATCGGCTATTACATTTGGGCGATCGGCGGCGCAATTTCATTGTCGATTTTGACGATTTTATACGTTTATTGGGAAGAACTTTTGGATGGCTGAAAGCATTGAAATAAATTGAATTTCGGAAATATGAATCTAAAAGATGTCGGCGCGATTTTTGTAACAGTATTTGTTCCAATCATTTTACTCGGTTTGGCACTGTGGCTGATCGTGCATTTTACGTCGCATTATGAAGGAATCGCTTCGGTTGCGATCTTGGGTTTGGGCATTGCCGCTCTGGCGTATTTCGGGCGCGAAATCGTTAAAGACAAATATTGGGTTTTGCTGTTTATTTTCGTCTTTTCGTTTTTGGGTTTGATCTTCGACCGCGCCGGAAATTTTATTTACAACACGCCGTATCGAATGATGTGTCCGCCGGAAACGGTTTTGGTACGCGATGTTTCGATCGAAGAAAATTACGAAGGAGACGACGTTTATGTGCAGACTTTTTCGTGTTTTTCGAGAACGGAAAATAAATCCGTCAAAGAACTTTCGGCAATTTTGACGCTTGTCATCAGATTTTTGCAATACATTTTGCTCGGCTTGGTTTTGGTCGCTTTTACTTGGGTGATTTTCAAAGTTTTCGTTATAAAAAAAGGTGTTTGATCGATGAAAAATAAATTAAATCTTTGCTTATTTTTACTTTTTTTTGCGTTTTGTTCGTTTGTTTCCGTCAAAGCGCAGCCGAGTGTTGAAAAGGTCGAACCGCCGAGTTGGTGGACGAATTCGAATGTTTCGCCGGTTCGCGTTTTGCTGACGGGACAAAATCTGCGTTTTGCCAAAATGGTGATCAGAACGAATTCGCCGAATTTGACCGCGACCAATTATAAATCGAGCGAAAACGGACATTATTTGTTTTTCGATCTGAAAATTGCGCCGAATACGAAACCCGGAAAATATAAAATTCAGGTTTACGGCGCACCGCCAGAAAAAGCTGAGTTTGATTTTGAAATCTTGGCAAAATCGAAATCGCCTTTGACTCATCGCGGTTTTACGCCCGACGACGTTATTTATTTTCTGATGCCCGACCGTTTTTCCGACGGCGATGTTTCAAACAACGATCCCGCAAAATCGAAAGGTTTGTATGACCGCGCGAAAGGTCGGCATTATCACGGCGGCGATTTGCAAGGCATTATCAACAAGCTTTCTTACCTGAAATCGCTCGGCGTGACGGCGATCTGGACAACGCCGATCTACGACAATAACGACAAACCCGACACGAAAGAAGTTTATCCCGGCGTGCCTGAAACGACGGGTTACCACGGTTACGGCGCGACGGATATGTATGCTGTTGACGAACATTTGGGCGATATGGCGAAGCTCAAGGAATTTGTGCAAACCGCGCAAAAAATGGGTTTTAAGGTGATTCAAGACCAAGTTGCGAATCACACCGGACCTTATCACCGCTGGGCTGACGATCCGCCGACGCCGACTTGGTGGAACGGAACCGTCAAGGATCATCCGAACAATAATTGGCAAAAATGGACGGCTATGAATCCGCGCGCGACGTATCAAACGCAATCGCGCAACATCGACGGCTGGTTTATCAATATTCTGCCCGATTTTAATCAAGCTGACGCGGAAGTTGAAAAATATCTGATTCAAAACACGCTTTGGTGGGTTGAAACCGTCGGTTTCGATGCGATCAGAATGGACACTCTGCCGCACGTTCCGCGCGCGTTTTGGGAAAAATGGGGAACGGCGATCAAAAAGGAATTTCCGAAAGTTAATGTTTTAGGCGAACTTTACGACGGCGATCCGGCGTTGATCGCGTATTTTCAAGCCGGACGAAAAGGACACGACGGCATTGATCCGAAGATCGACACGCTTTACGATTACGCGCTTTTTTATCCGATCCGCAACGCGTTTGCGAAAGGCGAATCGATTCGCGGCGTTTCGCAGATGCTCGCGCACGATTGGCTTTACCCGAATCCGAATGTGCTGACGACGTTTATCGGACTTCACGATATGGAACGCTTTATGTATGAAAAAGGCGCGACGATCGAAGGTTTGAAGCTCGCGCAGACTTTTATTATGACGACGCGCGGCACGCCGCTTCTTTATTACGGCGATGAAATTGCGATGAACGGCGGCAGCGATCCCGACAATCGCAAAGATTTTCCGGGCGGTTTTGCAGGCGATAAACGAAACGCTTTTGAAGCAAACGGCAGAACTAAAGAAGAAAACGACGTTTGGAATCATTTGGCAAAGCTCGGCGCGCTGAGACAAGAATATGAAGCTTTGCGAAAAGGAGAAACTCTGGATTTGTTGGACGAGGAACAGCAAATGGCATTTGTAAGATTTCAACACCATAACCCGTTTAAAGATCCGAAGCCAAATCCGGTCATAGTTGTTTTCAATAATGATAAAAAAGCTGCCGATGTTGAATTTAGAATCACCAATAATGGCTTGACCGTTAACGGTGCGATAGAAAATTACACTTGGGCAAATGCACAGGATATTAATAAATTGTGGCTTTATGATAAACAAATATTTACTGACAGACTCGGTAATTTAGGTTCCGTGAAAATTGAAAACGGCATGTTCAAACTTAAAATGCCTGCACGTTCGGCGGGAATTTTTACGGTTAAATAAAAATTGAAGGAAAATCTATGCAAAACAAACCACGTTTAAGTTTTTGGCAGATTTGGAATATGAGTTTCGGGTTTCTCGGAATTCAATTCGGTTGGGGCTTGCAGATGGCGAATATGTCGCCGATCTATAAATATCTCGGCGCGGACGAAGCGAATTTGCCTTATCTTTGGCTTGCCGGACCGCTGACAGGATTGCTGATTCAGCCGATCGTCGGCGCGATGAGTGACCGGACTTGGAACAAACTAGGTCGCCGTCGTCCTTATTTTCTAGTCGGCGCGATTCTGGCGAGTATCTGTTTGATCTTGATGCCGAATTCGAGCGCGGTTTGGATGGCGGCAGGTTTGCTTTGGATCATGGACGCTTCGATAAATATTACGATGGAACCGTTTCGCGCTTTCGTCGGCGACAAACTTCCCGAAGATCAGCGAACTTTGGGTTTCGTGATGCAGTCGTTTTTTATCGGGATCGGTTCTACTCTCGCCAATGCCTTGCCGTATATTTTGACGCTGCTCGGCGTGGTCGGCGTGATGAAAAGCGGAATTCCATATTCGACCTTGATTGCTTTTATCGTCGGCGCGATTGCTTTTATCACGGCGGTTTTGTGGACGATTTTCACGACGGGCGAATATCCCCCGGAAGATATGGAAGAATTCAACCGTAAAAAAGCTGAAGGAAACATTGTCGGAAATATTTTGAAGGAAATCGGCGAAGCGATAAAAGATATGCCTTCGACGATGAAACAACTTGCGGTCGTGCAGTTTTTTACGTGGTTTGCGCTTCCTTTTATGTGGCAATATTACGGATTGACGGTTGCGCGGCACGTTTTCGGGGCGGTTGACGATAAAAGCGACATTTTCAAACAAGGAACGGAATGGGGCGGCGTTTGTTTCGCGGTTTACAATTTCGTCTGCTTTCTCGTCGCATTCGCGATTCCGCCGCTCGCCGCGATGATCGGACGCAAAGGCGTGCATATTTTCTGCTTGATCTGCGGCGGTTTGGGTTTACTTTCCACTTTTGCCGCGACGAATCCATACTTTTTATTTGTCGGAATGGTCGGTGTCGGAATCGCGTGGGCTTCGATTCTTTCGATGCCTTACGTGATTCTCGCAGGCGCGATCAAACCCGAAAGAATGGGCGTTTATATGGGTGTTTTCAATCTTTTTATCGTGATTCCGCAAGTCACGCAATCGTTTATCGCGCCGCAAATCTACAAATCCGTGCTCGGCGATAATCCTTTGAACGCGGTAATGCTCGGCGGAATTTCAATGTTAGTTGCGGCGGTTTCGGTTTTGATCGTCAAGGATGTCGGTGCCGGAAAAATTGAAACAGTTTCGGGCGGCGGACATTAAAAAGTGAAAACTAAAAAGGTGAAAATTATGAAGCGTGTATCTACGATTTTCTTGACGTTTATTTTATCGGCGAATTTTTTGTTTGCTCAAACTCAGCCGCCGCGTGATTTTTCAAAAGAAACTCCGCGTGCGTCGCAGGAATGGGTGAAAGATGCGGTGATCTATGAGATTTTTGAGCGGCAATATTCGCAGAAGGGCGATTTTAATTCGATCACGGCGGATTTAGACCGTTTGAAAAATTTGGGCGTAACGGTTTTGTGGCTGATGCCGGTTCATCCGATCGGGAAACTGAAATCGAAAGGAACGGTCGGTTCGCCGTATGCGGGGCAGGATTATTATGCGATAAATCCCGATTACGGAACGAAGGACGATCTCAAAAGACTCGTGACGGAAGCGCACAAACGCGGGTTGAAAGTCATCATCGATATGGTTGCGAATCATACTTCGTGGGATTCGGTGATGATGAAAAACAAGGCTTTTTACACGCAGAACGACAAAGGCGAAATTATTCCGCCGGTGCCTGATTGGGCGGACGTTGCCGATCTCAATTATGAAAATCCCGAATTGCGGAAATATATGATCGAGATGCTGAAATCGTGGGTGCGCGATTACGATCTCGACGGTTTTCGGTGCGATGTCGCGGGATTTGTGCCGACTTCGTTTTGGGATGAAGCGCGTGCCGAGGTCGATAAAATCAAGGCTGACACGATCTGGCTCGCCGAATGGGAATCGCCCGATCTGCTTTCGAAGGCGTTCGATCTCGATTATTCGTGGGCGAATCACGCCGTAATGACGGAAGTTTTGCAGGGCAATAAACCGGCTTATGAAATCCGCAAAACTTGGGAAACGGACAACGCGAAATATCAAAAAGGCGCACTTCGGATGCGTTTTTCGGACAATCACGACGAACGCCGCGCGATCGCGCGTTTCGGCGAAAAAGGCGCGATCGCGGCGCAGGCTCTGGCGTTTACGTTGGACGGCGTTCCGATGTTTTACAACGGAATGGAAGCGGGCGATGTAACCGAATCGGGCGCGCCTGCGCTGTTTGAAAAAATGCCGATCTTCTGGCAGTTTGCCGAACGCCGTCCCGAATTTCCGAAGTTTTATAAGTCCATGATCGAGCTTCGTAAAAATTCGGTCGCATTACGACGCGGCGAACTGAAATGGCTGAAAAATTCGGATGAATCGAAAGTTTTGACGTTCAAGCGCGTTTTAGGCAACGAAGAAGTTTTAGTGGCGATAAATATGTCGAATGCGCCGTTTTTCGGGGCGGTCGAAGTTTCAGGAAATTATGAAGAAATCACGCCGAACGTCGAAAAACGAACGAACGGTTTGCCGTCTTTGAGTTTAGACGCGTTCGGATTTCGGGTATTCAGAAAGAAATAAAAACGGCGAAACATTGATATTTACTGCTGCGCAAGGTCGCTGACAGTCTGCGCAAAGCCACTGACACACTGCGCAAAGCAAGTGACAGTCTGCGCAGACCCGCTGACACACTGCGCAGACCGTCTGACACCTTGCGCAGACCTGCTGACAGTGTGCGCAGACCGTCTGACACCGTACGCAAGGTCGCTGACAGTGTGCGCAGAGTCGCTGACACTTCCCGCAAAGCAACTGACACGCTCCGCAGAGCGTCTGACACTTTAAATTGATTGTCAGACATCGTGCATGAAGCGATTGACATTGTAAATAGTAGGGGCGACGGTTTGTCCTCGCCCGTTGAGCGAAGTGAAAATTTCGTTCAGTTTTTATGATTTTGAAATTCTAACGAAAATTTCAGCCTTTCGGCTGATCGGGCGAGGACAAGCCGTCGCCCCTACGAATCGGGTAAAATTATGAAAAATATCAATAAATTATCTGCGTTTATCTGCGTAAATCTGTGGTTAATAATTCTCTGTTTCGGTGCAAACGCGCAGACGAAACAGCCGAAAACGGTGCGCGATTTTTTTAATATTCTGCCTGCGAAATATTTCACGCTCGAAGGCTGTAATGTGCAGACGGACAAAAATTGCGACAAGGCGCGGCGCGAATATATCGAGACGTTTCTCGAAACCGAAGACACCGCGAACGGCTTTTGGAAATCGGGCTGCGACGGTGCGCAAAGCTGTCTGACGATGGCACTTTTCAAGCGTCCCGACGCGAGTTATATCGTCGCATTAAAGACCGAATTTGAAAGCGAAAGCGAAAATTATTTTCTCGAATACAAAGGCGGAAATTGGACGGATATTTCGGCGAAAGTGATTCCGCAGTATTCCAAAAATAATATCTACGAGCTGCCGCGCATCGGCACGACGATCGAAGTTTACAAGAAAAAATTGGTCGATCCCGACCTGACAATGCGCGGCGCGAAGCTTTACGATCTGATCTGGAAAAAAGGGAAGTTTACGATTCAAAAATAATTTCAAAGTAAGACAAACTTCAGTTTGTCTGTCGGCGTATTTGACCGAATCTTTGAGAAATAAAATGTTCGTTTGATTGGGGAAATGAACAAACTGAAGTTTGTTCGACGTTGAAATGAACAAACTGAAGTTTGTTCGACGTTTAAGGCGGGAAGGCGTAAAAACAATGTGAAATCTGACAAATTTTGAAGGAGTTTTGAAATGAAAAGAATTGCGTTTTGTTTTTTGTTCGGATTGTTTTGTTCCATTGTCGGCACGGCGCAGACAAAAAAGCCGATCTTCGGTTGGGAATTTTTTCTGCAAATTCCGCCCGCCTACGCGCTCGATATTCCGCTTGCCAAACGCCGCGTTTATCTCGACGGCAAATTCGGTAATTTCGAGCATAAAGACGACAGAGTTTTTGAAGCTCGCTTAAAAAACGAAGACAACGAAGAAAAAATTCTCGAACTTCGCCCGTTTACGCTCGAACATTCGCTCAATCAGCGCGAAATCTCGCCTTGTTTCTACCTTGAAAATCCTGCGGAAGACGCGAAACGCAAACGCGTTATCGTCGGCGTTCAAACGCGTTCGGGAAACAATCGTTCGCCGCTGAAGTTTCTTGAAAACCGTAACGGTTGGAAGGATGTGACCGCCGAAGTCGCGCCCGAATATTGGAAGGACGGACGTGTAAATCTCGACACTTTCGACAATTTTTTCGTCGTTCAAAAAGATTCTGAATCAAAGCATTTCGTTTGGAACGGCGAGCGATTTACGGAAGGCGGCGATCTGAAAAAAGAATTTCCGTGGTTTTTTAAGGACACTTTGAAATTCGGATTCAGCGATATGAGCCGCCTTTTTATGGCGTTGCCGAACGACGCGGTTTTCGGAATGACCTGCCGCGAACGCGAGGCTTATGCCGATAAAGATAAAAACGAAGATGCCTGGATTTACACCGTCGAACTCGACCGCAACAAAGACGGCAAAAAAGATGCGGAAATTTTATTGACGACCTTTATCATCGGCGATCCGTATGACGGCGCGGGACATTCGCCGGCTGAATTGGATAAACCCGAAGACTTTGT
>DAITPE010000120.1:0-11903 GCA_036833775.1 Pyrinomonadaceae bacterium
GAATAAGATGGACGAAAACAGCGCGCGAAAATTAATTATCGAAGTCGGCAAATTGCTTTACGAAAGAAGTTACGTCGTTTCGAGCGACGGCAATGTGAGTATTCGCTTGGACGAAAACCGTGTTATTGCAACGCCGACGATGACTTGTAAAGGTCGGATGACCGAAGATTGTTTGGCGATCACGGATATGGACGGCAAGCCTTTGAACGACAAAAAAGCTTCGTCCGAGCTTGCGATGCATCTTTTAATTTACAAAATGCGTCCCGACATCAAAGCCGTCTGTCATGCACATCCGCCGCACGGAACTGCTTTTGCAGTCGCAGGACTCGCGATCGACGCGCCGATTTTGTCGGAAGTTATTCTGACTTTGGGCTGTGTTCCTTTAACTGGTTACGGAACGCCTTCGACGAACGAATTGACCGACGCGATGAAGCCTTTTGTCGAGCATCACAACGCGCTTTTGATGGCAAATCACGGGGCGGTCGCTTACGGAACGGATTTGTGGCAAGCGTTCGATCGGCTTGAAACGCTTGAACATACAGCAAAAATTGCGATTTTGTCACGCGCACTCGGCGGCGCAAACGATCTGCCGAAAGACGCAATTTCAAAATTGATCGATATTCGCGAAAAAGCCGGATATTTGACCGAAAAAGCCCGTTGTCAGGCTTGCGGATATTTAGACGACGCGGGAATTTCGTGCGAACTTGACGGAAATTCACATAATAAGCCAAACTCGAATGGTGAAAAAATTTCGTTGACGCGTGAAGAATTGATCGAACTTTTAGCGCAAGCTGCAAAAATCGGATAAAAAGTTATGTCTGCAATACCTATTTCAAGTCAAAAAATGACTCTGGAAGAATATCTGGAGTTTGACTACAATTCCGAAGGTCGTTATGAATATTACGACGGTGAAGTTTTTGAAATGGGTGGCGGAAGTCCCGAACATTCGCTTTTAGGCAATAAAGTTGGAACTTTGTTGGGAAATAAATTATATCCGAAAGGCTGTTTGGTTTTTAATTCGGAAGTTTTGATAAAAGTTCCGGCGATGCTTCCGTATCGCTACGGCGACGTTTCGGCTCTGTGCGGTAAAGCAGTTTATGAAAATTTGGGAAATCAAAGATTGCTGGTAAACCCGATGCTGATAGTTGAAGTTCTTTCATCTTCGACGGAAAAATTTGATCGTGACATAAAATTCAAAGCCTACAAATCGATTGAAAGTTTGAGAGAATATTTATTAGTTTCACAAGAACGAAAATTTGTGACGCTTTACACGAAATATAATGAAAGATTTTGGTTTCAAAGCGAATATGTCGAAGGTGAATCATTAAAACTCGAATCGCTCGATTGCGAATTGAATGTTGACGAAATTTATCAGGGAATTATCGAATAAATTATTTAGGAGAATTTTAATAATGCAAGAAGCATTAGGAATGGTTGAAACAAAAGGACTTGTGGCGACGATCGAAGCGGCGGACGCGATGGTCAAAGCGGCAAATGTGCAGCTTGTCGGCTACGAAAAGATCGGCGCAGGTTTTGTCACGGCGATCGTGCGCGGCGACGTTGCGGCGGTCAAAGCGGCGACGGACGCAGGAGCAGCGGCGGCTCGCCGTGTCGGCGAACTCGTTTCGGTTCACGTGATTCCGCGCCCGCATTCGAGCGTCGATGAAACTTTGCCGGTAGTAATGAAGTAAAGATTGTTCGTTGTTAGTGGTTAGTTGTTCGTCGGAAAAGCAAAAACAACTAACTACGAACAACCAACTACGAACAAAATGTTAATAGCAAGAATTTTAGGAACTGTCGTTGCTTCGCAGAAAGATGAGCGTTTGCAGGGTAAGAAATTACTTATCGTAAAACCTTTGAATCTCGACGGAACAGACCAGAGCGGCTATACGGTTGCGGTCGATACGGTCGGCGCGGGCTTTCACGAAAAAGTTCTCGTCGTTGCCGGTTCGTCGGCGCGTTTGGCGGAAGGAAATAAGGATTGTCCGGTCGATTCGGCGATCATCGGCGTGATTGATACGATTGATTTTATTTAGGAGAAGTTTTATGAAACGCAGACTGGTTTTATTTAGTGTTTTGTTTTCGATTTGTTTTAGTATTCAGATTTTTGCACAAGGATTCGGGGACAGAAATAAAGCCGGAGATGGGCGTTACAGGATCAACGGGAAGATCGTTCTGCCGAATGGTCAGCCGGCGATCGGAATCAAAGTTGCATTGCGCGGCGCAGATTTTACGAACAGTTCGGTCGAAACTGATAAAGAAGGAAAATTCGTTTTCGACAGCATTCCGGCGGGAAATTACAATGTGCAAGTCACCGATGTGCAGGAATTCAATCCTGTCAACGAAAGTTTGACGATCGCACGCGACACGACGCCGGGACAATCTTACAATCTCGTTATCAATCTGATCACGAATCTGAGAGGACAGAAACCCAACAATCTGTTTGCTAAAGTTCCGAAAGATGCGATGGGCAAATTTGAGGAAGCTTTGGATTATTTCAAAAAAGGCGAATACAAAACGGTGTTTACGCTTTTGCAGGAAGCAATCCAAAAATATCCCGATTTTGCCGCCGCTTATAATTTGGCGGGTGAAGCTTTTCTGAAAATGAACGATTTCGACCATGCTTTAGGGGCATTTTCCAATGCGATCGCCATTCAGAGCGATTATTACGAAGCAAAATTGAATTACGGTTTTACGCTTTTTTCGATGAAAGATTACAAAGACGCGGAAAAAGTTATGCGCGAACTGGTCGTTCAGAAAAACGATGCACCTTTGCCGTATTATTATCTGGGAATGTCCTTAGTTCATTTGAATCAAAACGATGAAGCCGAAACGCATTTGTTGAAGGCGATTTCGCTTAAAGGCGGAGAATCGCTGGCTTTGGCGCATCGTTATCTCGGCGGGATTTATATTGAGAAAAAAATGAACGACAAAGCGATTTCGCAATTGGAAAAATACGTCGAACTTGCGCCGAAAGCCGGAGATATTGAAAAGATAAAATCGACGATCGCAGAACTTAAAAAACAGCCGAAGTAAAGATATTCAAATGCAGTTAGCGCGTGTCGTCGGAAATTTAGTTTCAACCGTAAAAAACGAAGCTCTTAATGGGCGTAAACTTTTGATCGTTCAAACTTTAAATGAAAATTTAGAACCGAGCGGAAAGCCGCTTGTTGCGCTCGATTCGGTCGGCGCAGGCATCGGCGAATTGGTTTTTTGGTGTCGCGGAAAGGAAGCGAGTTTCCCTTTCAAACGCGACGACACGCCGACCGACTGCACGATCGTCGGCATCGTCGATTCGGATTCGCACGTTTACAGGAAAGTCTAGGAAGTCGGGGAAGTTTTGGAAGTCTTGGAAGAAATTCTTTTGACTTTCAAGACTTCCAAGACTTTCAAGACTTTCAAGACTATGCTTTTAGCCAAAGTCATCGGAAATGTTGTGGCAACGCAGAAAAATCAGCGTTATGAAGGCGCACGGATAATGCTTTGCCGAAAATTGACCGATGATTTGAAAGACACGGACGATACCTTGCTCGCGCTCGATTCGGTTTCGGCTGGCGAAGGCGATATCGTTTTGATTGTGCAGGAAGGCTGGGGCGCGTCAACCGCTTCGACCGGAAAACAAGGTGCGGCGATCGATTCGGCAATCGTCGGCGTGGTCGATTACATAGATTTATTGCCGAAAGAATTTTGAAACAACGATTTCACGGATAGAAACTGATTAAATTTCATTAAATAATCCCTGAAAATCTGCGTAAATCGTTGTTGCTTTTACGAAATGGAAAACGGAAACACTCAAAATTTAGCCGAACAAATCGCGCAACTTCTGCAAAACAATGCAAAGGGAAGCGGCGACGATTTTTTGCGTGAAAGCCTCGAAAAGATCAATCAAAGATTAGACAAAATCGAAACGCAAATCACGACACAAAATCCGCCATCCGCAATCCCAAATCCCAAATCGCTTCATCCGAGTCAGGAAAAGTTTTTAAGTTTGGAAGAATTAGCCGACGAAATCATCGACAAACTACAAAATGAAAAAGCTTGCCCGTATGAACCGACGAGCAAGCCTTGCGATAATTGTTCGATGTGCAATTCGCGCGGATTTTAGTTTATTTATTATCGCGCAATGAATTTGCGTCGATCTTCGGAGCTGTTTTCGCTCCTTCTTCCGCTTGGAAAAAAGGCTGTTCCTTAAATCCCAATAAACTTGCAGTTAAGACTGCCGGAAACTGATTACGCGTTGTATTGTAATTAGTTACGGCATCGTTGTAATCAAGTCTTGCAACGTTGATTCTTCGTTCGGAACCTTCAATTGAATCTTGAAGTTTAAGAAAACTTTCGTTTGAACGAAGTTGTGGATAATTTTCTTGTAAGACAAGTAAACGGCTGACAACTCCGCCTAAACTGTTGTTAGCTTCGATAACTGCTTGTTTTTGCTCGGGAGATTTATCTCCGTCTGTTCCTTGCGGTGTTGCTTGTTGGGCTTGTGCTAAACGACTTCTTGCATCAGCAATTTTGCCGAAAACTTCTTGTTCCTGCACACCTGCCAATTTTGCCGCTTCAACCAAATTAGGAATCAAATCGTTGCGGCTTTGCAAATTACTTTCGACATTTGCCCATTTTCCTTTAATGTTCTGCTGTTTTGCCGTTAAATCATTGTAACTGCAACCCGATAAACCGAATGCGAAAAATAACGCGACGGTTAATAATAATGCTTTTTTCATAGTTTTTTCCCTCATAAAAAGTTAATTGTTAGCTGTTAATCGTTAATTGTTAATCGTGTTTTCAAACTTTTGCGATTAACCATTAACAATTACAATTTACGATTTTCCAACCTTATCGACCGCGCCGATGACCGTTTCGATCTGCGCCAAATAATCAGCAAAAAGCTGATTGGCGGAAACGTCGTCGAGCGCGGGCATAAAATTATTTTCACGAATATTGATGATTTTTTCAAATATTTTTCCGTCAATCTGCAAAGTCTGCGCCGTTAAAGCGGCAACTTCGCGTTTCGTGCGCGGCGGTTCGATGCCGTGAAGCAAAATAACGGCGCGGAAAAGCGACGCGAAACTCGAAAAACTCTGCGCCATCAGATTTTTCAAACCTTCGACCGAAGCCGAAGCCGGAATATATGCGCGGCGAAGCTGAATCAATTTACTCCGCAGTTCGTATTCGGTCTGATGCCGCAGAAAAGCGTCGGAAATCTGCAAATCTTCCAAAACATCTTTACCGAATAAAACTTTTCTGGCGCGTTCCATTTGATGAAACTCGATCGGAAAAACGTCGGCGGCGGTTTGCAGTTCGTTGACGGTAAAATAAACCGGAATCGGATGCCCCATTTTCGACCATTCACGCAGACAAGAATGCGCGTTTCGCAAATCCTTCGGCGTAATTTCGTGCAAAGCGATGAGCAAATTATAATCCGATTGTTTCGGCACAAAATCGCCCGCCGCCGCCGAACCGTAAAGAATCACCGAAGCCAGATTCGCGCCGTGTGTCGCCTTCAAATCGTCAATAAATGCCGCAAATTGATTGTTCATAAATTCGTCAGTCGTTCTTTGTCCTTTGTCCTTTGTTTCTTCATCATTGTTTCAAAATTGCTTTTACAAAGCGAAGAACGAAGGACAAAAAACAAAGAACTAAATTACCAATCTCCGCCCGCGCCGCCGCCGCCGAAATCTCCGCCGCCGCCGAAGCCGCCCCAATCGCTGCCACCGCCGCTGTCGGAACTTCCGCCCCAGCTCGAACCGCCTCCCGAACTGCTTCCCGAGTTGGCGATGATCGAACCGATGATCCAAGGCAGCGCACCGCCGCCTCCGCCGAAACCGCCGCCGCCGCCGCCCCAACGGTCGCGGTCGTTACGATTTTTGCGTCTGCCGAAGCTGCTGAAAACAATTAAAAGCAGAAAAATTATCCCGATACAGCAGATTATTCCGCCGAGCGAAACACTGCTTTTTTTCTGTGTTCTTGGCGTATTTTCGGTTTGTCCGCTCGAAACAGGCGGCGGTTCGGTGCCGTTTTGTCTGGCTTGAATCGTTTTGATATAAGCGTCGATCGTATCGGCAACGCCTTTTGAATAATTTCCTTGTTTGAAAGCCGGAACGAGATATTGACGCTGTAATTGTCCGACAAGTCCGTCAGGCAATTCGTCTTCTAAATCCTTGCTGACCTGCGTAAAATATTTGCGGTCGTCGATCGCGATAAAAAGCAAAGCCGACGGATTATCGTCTTGTTTCGAGCCGATTTTCCACCCGCGCGCAACCGCCAAAGAATAATCGAAGATCGGACGTTCGCCCGTCGTTTTGACGACTGCAACGGCGAGTTCGATTTGAGGATTCGTCGTGTCGTGGAAATTTTTAATTTTTTGTTCTAATTGCTGTTTGGTCGTTGCGTCGATCACGCCCGCGTAATCGTTGACGAAGCCTGTCGGTTCGCCGAGTGGAGATTCGTTAATGGAAAAACCTTGCGAAAAACTGACTTTCGACGCGAAAAGTAAAATCAGAAACGCATAAAAAAGTTTTATTTTAATCGACGCAGCTTTCGTTTTCATTTAATTCAATTCTGCCAAATCTTTTAGAAATACGAAAGTTTGCGTTTTAATGTTCCGCTGCTTACTTTTCCAAAAACGAATGAAGAAGCAAATGAAGTCCGAAAAATAAGGCGACTCCGGCGAAAACTGCGAAGGAAACGAGCGGACGCTTTCCGCCGTGATGATTTACTTCGGGAATCAGGTCGCTCGCGGCAACGTAAAGCGTCACGCCGCTCGCCAGCGGAAGCGCGTAAGCGACCGTAAAACCTAAACTTTGACCGATAAAATAATAAATCAGAACACCGATAAAGGTCGTCAAACCGACTAAAGATGTGGCGATCAAAACTTCTTTTCTGCCTTTTCCCGCCGCCAGAATCATCGAGGAAATCGTAAAACCTTCGGGAAATTTGTGCAGAAAAATTGCAACGAAAACCAAAAATCCGACCTTTACATCAATTTGTGAAGCGGCGGCGATCGAAACGCCGTCGAAAAATGTATGAATTAAAAGTCCGCCGATCGCCGTGTAAGCCGAACGCGCAGAAATTAAATGATCGCTGTGCACTTCTTCGCCGAGATGGAAATGCGGCGCGATCGTATGTTCAAAAAACTGCGTCAACAAATAACCTGCAAGCAGTAAAACCATCGGAACGGCGAGTTCTTCGCTGTGTTCGGGATTTTTTTGCTGCCAGATAATAATCGTTTTCGGAATGATTTCAAAAAACGTCACCGAAAGCATAAAACCCGCGCCGAGAGCCAAAAGATAGTTGAGAAGTTTCCTGTAGTTCGTCTGAATGTTCGACGGTAAAAGTATCAATCCGCCGAAAACATTGGCGAGCGCAGCGGCAATTCCGAAAGCTAAAAGTTGTATGAAGGACGCGTCCATAAAAAGCGAATCTTACACTTTAACTCAAAAAGGTGCGAAAAAGAAATTGTCGATTTTCAGTTATCAGAAATGCTGATAGAGGGTAAAAATTCGGCTTTGAAAAAATTAAGCAGTTGATTAATCAAAAAACTTAAAATTTATCTTGACAGACGATAAAAAATAATCGTAAGATGCTTGCAAGTCTTTGATAATCGTTTGAAAGAAGATGTAGAGCAAGCAGGAAAGAATTAAAGTAAGTGTTTAAAAGTTTAAGCACTTTTCCCGAGTAGTAAATCGCAAAAAGAGAAAATAAAACAGTTGTCGAGAAAAATAGCAGAGCGAATTACGACTTCAAAAAATACGCGTTAATCTAACAAAAAATCATCAATTTAGCAAAGCAGTTGTCGAAACTTCTGGATAATTGTGTGTCTTGAACTTTGTCTCCCGAACAATTTTGGATGTTCTTTGAAGATTTGGAAATGAATAAAGCCGAAAATCTGCACCAATCCGTTTTGCTCGAAGAAACTTTACGAATTCTTCAGCCGCAAGAGAACGAAATTTTTACGGATGCAACGCTCGGAATGGGCGGACATTCGCAGGCGATTTTGGAATCGGCGCAGAATATAAAATTAATCGGAATCGATCAGGATTTAGAAGCGATTGAATTAGCAAAAACGCGTCTGGCGAAATTCGGTGAAAGATTCGAGGTTTATCACGCAAATTTTTCGGAAATAAAAGAAGTTTTGCGCGAAGCCGGAATCGAAAAAGTTGACGGAATTTTAGCCGATCTCGGCGTTTCGTCATTGCAGTTCGACAGCGCGGAACGCGGATTTAGTTTTCGCTTCGATGCGCCGCTCGATATGCGGATGAATGCGGACGACGAAATCGAAACTGCCGCCGAATTGCTTGAAAATTTGAAAGAAGAAGAAATTGCCGACATTATTTACCAATACGGTGAAGAACGCGCATCGCGAAAGATCGCGCGTTGGATTGTTGAAAAGAGAAAACGCGGTGAGCCTGTGCAGACGACGAAACAGCTTGCCAACCTGATCGAAAGAGCGATCGGTCGCGGAAAAAAAGACAAGATTCATCCGGCGACTCGCACTTTTCAGGCACTCAGAATCGCGGTCAACCGCGAACTCGATATTTTAGAAGATTTCATCCGCGATGCGGTTGATGTGTTGAAAAAAGACGGACGTTTAGCGGTCATAACATTCCATTCGTTAGAAGACCGCATCGTCAAACAAACTTTCCAAAAGCTCTCAGGAAAGTGTTTCTGCCCGCCGCGTATTCCCCGATGCGTCTGCGGCGCGGAAAAGAAGATTGAAATTCTGACGCGCAAACCGATTGCGCCGAATGAAAGCGAAATCGAGGAAAATCCTCGCGCACGAAGCGCAAAACTCCGCGCTTGCTTGAAATTGAATTAATTTTTTTGGAATCGTTTTTTGATTCATTTTCGGAGAAATTTATGAGAAAAAGAAGCCTGCCCCAAAACACAACTCAAAAAATCAAACGCGAACGCGACCCGATCCCGTGGCGATATTGCCTGATGACGCTTTTTTGCGGATTTTTGCTCGTCGGCGGATTTTTTCTTGCTGCGCGTCAGCATTTTTCGTCGATCGATTACAGCATCAAAAATTCGCAGTTGAAAAAACAACTCGACGAATTGGAATCGGAAAAACGCCGTCTGATTCTTAATAAAGAAATCGCTTTAACACCCGACGAGATTAAAAAAGCCGCGAAAAAACTCGGTTTTACGGAAGTTTCGACCGCAATTTCCGCCGTTGTCGATTCACGTTCGACAACTTCCGAAATACCGAAAACCGAAAAGCCTTTGATTCGCAAAACCGTCGATTCTGCGCCGGTTCAATCATTTTTGAGCAAAACGACGGAAAGCAAAGATGCGAAAAAGAGCGAAACCAAAAACGACAAAAAAGGAAAACAGAGCGATTAGTTAAAAGTAAGAAATGAAAAGAGTTGCCATGCCGAGAAAACGTAAACAAGTAAAAAAACACAACCCGATGCAGACGCTTTTCACGCGTTTTATGCTCGTCGTGGCATTTTTTGTTTTGTGGATCGGCGGCATTGGCGCACGGCTTGTTCATTTGCAGATCAGCCAGCACGAAGCTCTGCGCGGTAAAGCTTTGAGCCAAAGACGCGACAATGTTAAGGAAAAACAACTTCGCGGTTCGATCGTCGATCGCAACGAACGAAAATTGGCGATGAGCGTTGACGCAAAATCGCTTTATGCCGATCCGGCTGAAATCGAAAACGTCGAAGCGGCTTCGAAAAATATTGCGAAAGCTTTGAAACTTAAAAATCAGGAAGTTTTCAAAACACTTTCCGACGCGAAAGCTAACGGCAAAAGATTTGTTTGGCTTGCACGCAAACTAGATGAACCCGTCGTTGACGAGATCAATAAAACTTTAGACGACAAAAGTTCAACGAAAAACGATCAGCCGCATTTTAAAGGATTGCATTGGCGCGAAGAGCAAAAACGCAGTTATCCAAACAATTCTTTGGCGGCACAGCTTGTCGGTTTCAGTAATTCGGAAGATGTCGGAAGCGCGGGCATCGAACAATCGCAGGAAGAAGTTCTGCACGGCGCGGTCATCAAAAGTATTCAAGACCGCGATCGCTACGGACGCGTTTACAATGAAGAATTTATTGAAGAACGCGAACCGCCGAAGGATGTCGTTTTGACGATCAGCAACACGATTCAATACAAGGTCGAACAGGCTTTGGAACAAGGCGTGAAAAACGCAAACGCGAAATCGGGAATGGCGATCGTGATGGACCCGAAAACGGGCGAAATTTTGGCGATCGCAAATTATCCGACTTTCGATCCGAACAAATACAACGAATTTCAGCCGGAAAACTTTACGAATCGCGCCGTTCACGATGTTTATTCGCCGGGTTCGGTCTTTAAATTGATAACTTACAGTGGTGCGATCAACGATAATTTAGTCAATCCGAATGGCGAGATCGATTGCCGTGCAGGATTTATCGAAGTTGCCGGACATCGTTTCAACGATCCGCACGCGACGAAAATGATGTCTTACCCGGAAGCGATGGCGGTTTCCAGCAACGTCGCGGCGATCAAAACTGCGTCGTTGCTTGGCAAAGACAAATTTTATGGTTATGCTCAAAAGTTTGGTTTCGGGCAGCCGGTCGGAGTAGAACTTCCGGCGGAAGCAAACGGCATTTTCCGCTCACCGCAGACGTGGAGCGGAAGCTCGCTCGCTTCGATGGCGATCGGCTATGAAATCGGCGTTTCGGCTTTGCAAATGACGAGCGCATTTGCGACCATAGCGAATGACGGAATAAGAGTTCAGCCCCACGTCATCAAAGAAATTCGACACGCAGACGGGAAGGTTTTCAGTGCGACCGAAGCGTCAAAAACGCAGATCGTAACGGCTGAAACTGCGCGTAGTTTACGCAAAATGCTGCGTCAAGTCGTCTTGACGGGAACGGGAAAACGCGCTCAATTAAACGGTTATTCGACTGCCGGGAAAACCGGAACGGCTTGGAAATACAATCCGAAATTGAAAAAGATCGATTCCAATAAATACGTTTCGTCATTTATCGGAATGATTCCGGCAGACAAACCGGAAGTGGTCATTGCCGTTGTTTTAGACGAACCGCAAGGCGGCGCGCGCGACGGCGGACAAGTTTCCGCACCGATCTTTCGCAATATCGCCGAACAGATTTTGCCCGAAATGCAAATCGCGCCGGACGGAACGGTCAAACAGGAAAATCTGACGGCTGAACAGCTTCCGACCGAAGCAGTTGACGTGCCGAGCGATACGAAATCGATAAACGATGACGAAGCGGATAAATCGGTAAATTCTAAAAACACAAAGAAAACGGACAAAACTGATAAAAAGTCCGTTTTAAATGAAAAAACGCCAAACGTGAAGGAAGAAAAACCTTCGGCAAATGATAAAAAAGGAACAAAAACAGCGGCTGTGACGGACAAGCCGAAAAACGAAACAAAAAACAAATCTTCGGGTGAGAGGACGAAACAGAAGACTTGAAACTTGAAACAGCAGTAAAATATATGGAAGCCGATGCTTCCAACATAAAACCCGCTTTGCTCAACGCAGACGTTGATACATTTGTCATCGATTCGCGCGAAGTGCAGGCGGGCAATGTCTTTTTTGCGCTCTCGCAGCCTGAATATAAAAATAATTGTTTCAACGGCGATTTTGCCGATTCGACCGCTTTTGCCGCACAAGCACTTGAAAACGGCGCAACCGCCGCCGTCGTTCGCCGCGACCGTTTTCAAGAACATCGCGCCGAACTCGAAAAATTTCAAGACCGTTTAATTTTTGCCGAAGACGTTATTTCAGCGTTTCAAAAACTCGCGCACGGCGTTTATCTGGAATGGAATAAACCCGTCGTTGCCGTCACGGGAAGCGCGGGAAAAACGACTGCAAAAGAATTGACCGCGCACGTTTTGCAAAGTTCGGGCAGAAAAGTTTTACGAAACATTAAAAATTACAACAACGGTTT
>DAITPE010000121.1:0-11900 GCA_036833775.1 Pyrinomonadaceae bacterium
AGCGAGTATCAGAAGTTGAATAAGAGGGACATAACAATTTATGGAAGAAGTATCAAGAATTCAAAAAGACATAATATTGCCGAAACAAAAAAGTTCGAAAAATGAGCAAGTTTCATTTTCGTCCTATATACCGGCTTTGTTTGCAATTATCGGTTCGTTTTTGATGGTCGGTTTGCGTGTCCAGATCGGTTCGCGTTTTATGTCCGACGAAGCGTTAATGATGATCGCGCTTGCCTGCTATATTTTGGCGGCGTTGTTTCAATTGACTAATCTTTACGCGCCCTCCGCAATGGCGCAAAAGATCGGTTTGTGGGGCGCAACGCTCGGCGTTTTCTTCAATTTTTCGAGCTGGCTCGTGCGTTGGGTAAACGCCTACGAATTTGAATTGGTTCAGCTTCAACAAAGCGGAAACGATGCCCAGCCGTGGATTTTCAGATATATTCCGTTTGCAAATTTATATGATCTGAGTATCGCTTTTGCATTCGGCGCGGGAATCACGACTTTGCTCGTCGCACATCGCAAGAATTTTCAATTTCTGAGCGCATTTACGCTTCCGTTGGCGGCTTTGATTCTGACTTTGGCAAGATTTATCGGCGGCGAACATTCGAATCTGATGCCGATTCTCGATTCTTATTGGCGACCGATTCACGTCGGCGTTGCTTCATTGAGTTACGGCGTTGCGCTGGTTTGTTTCGCGGTCGCGGTGATCTATCTTTTGAAAGATAGAGTGAAGGTGGAAGGAATGGCGATCTGGGCAAGCGTTTTCGCGCTTTCCGTCATTGCAACCGTCAGTAAATTCTCGGTTTTCACCGAATTTGCTTATCGCGCCGGAACATTTATCAATTCTCCGATGAGCAAAAAACCATTTTCGGGTTTCTTCCGTTTTGAGATTCCTTACGTCGGACCGACGTTGGTAATTTCAGGGCTTTTACTCGTCGGCGTGATCGTTTCATTTTTGCTTTATCTATATCAAAATAATGAAGCCGCCAAAAAAGCCGGACATATTTTGCTGAAACTTGCGCTCGTGACGCAGATTTTGGCGATTGCGTTTTTAGTTTCCGGTATTAAATCCAACGCGGATATTTACCCGCAATTACAATCGCAGCTTGCTTCAAATCCCGGACAATTTGCAATCGTCGGACGCGAACTAAATTCCAAACAAGATTTGTCGGCTCAAGAATTTGCCGCGCTTACACCTGCCCAGCACGAACAAGCCGGAAGATCGTTCTTCCAGCAAAACGGCAGTAAATTATTCTTGAGTTTGAACACGAATCCGGTCGAAGTAGCAGGATTATTAACAGCTTTGGCAGGAATATTTTTCGTGATGATGTTTTCTTTCCGCACCGAAAAACTGATCGAAAGATTACCGAGTTTGGATTCGCTCGACAGCTTGATGTATAAAACTGCCTGTCTCGCGTTCGCGGGTTTGGCGATGCTCTTGATCACGGGCGCGATCTGGGCAAACGAATCTTGGGGCAGACCTTGGGGATTCGACTCGAAAGAAACGGGCGCATTGGTCGCGTGGCTGACTTATGCGGCATTTCTGCACACGCGCATTTCACGCGGCTGGAAGGGCAGAAGCTCGGCTTATTTTGCGATTCTAGGCTTCCTGCTCGTGATTTTCACATATTTGGGCGTCAGCTATCTGCTTCCGGGTTTGCACAGCTACGCATAATTTAGGTTTTTGCCTGCGAAATAAACGAAACTAGCGAAAAAAGATTGATAAAATCCTTTTCGTTAATTTCGTTTATTTCGCAGGCAGTTTTTTTTGATTTTACTTTAAATGTTTAAGAACATACTTTTTACGGTCGTTGGGTTATTAATCGGTTTAATTGTCGGTTTCTTTGCCGCAAATTCTTTGAATCGTCAAGCTTTGGTTCAAAATCAAACAACGGCTTCCGCAACGGATAAAACTGCAACCTCGTTAGATCACGGAATGCCTGACAAATCGGCAATTCAAAACGGCGCGATGCCTGAAATTGCCGCAAAGATGGAAAAAGCGAAAAATGAACCGAACAATTTCGAGGCGCAGATGGAAGTCGGCGATCTTTATTCGCAAATCGGTCGATACGACGAAGCCGTCAAATATTATCAAGCAGGAATCAAGCTTCAACCGAATAATTTTCAAGCAAATGTCGTTCTCGCCAATGTTTATTTCGACACGAAACAATATGAGGAAGCTGAGAAATATTACGCTAAAGCTTTGGAAATCAATCCGAAAGATGTAAATTCACGCACCGATCTCGCAACGACTTTGGTTGAAAGACCGAATCCGCAATTTGATCGCGCGATTGCCGAATTCAAAAAATCGCTCGAACTCGAACCGAAACACGAACCGACGATCTACAATCTCGGCGTTGCTTATTTCAAAAAAGGCGACAAAGAAAACGCAAAAAAAATGCTTGCCCAATTAGAGCAAGCAAATCCGAACAGCACTTTGATCGAAAGAATGAAAAAAGCAGTGCAATAAATTTATTCGACCGTCATTTTAACAACTTCGAGAATCGAATAACGTCCGATCGTGCCGTCTTTTGAAATTACCGTCAAAATTCCCTTTTCGACGCCGAATTTCAATATTTCGCTCATCGGACGCTCGATTTTCGTGCCGTCTTTGAACAATACGATCAAACGAATATTCGATAAAGGATCGATTTCAGCGGCTTTTTCGGTTTTCGGCTTCTTCGGTTTTTCAGCCTTTGCAGTTTTCTCGGCAGTTTTTTCGGTTTTTACTTCTTCTTTTTTGTCTGCATCCTGAGTTTTAGTTTCTGCTTCGTTTTTCGCCGCATTTTCCTCAGCCTTTTTTTCCTTTTCTTTCTTAATTTCGGCTGTTTTTTCCTTTATCGGCTTGGTTTTAGGTTTCTTTTCGACCTTCGCAGTTGTTTCAGTTTTTGTGGCTGTTTCTACTGCATTTTCTACATTTTTCTGCGGTTCTGTCGAAGTTTCGGCGACAACTGCCTTTTCATCATCTGCTTCGAGCGTAATTTCTTTGACAACACCTTTTTCAATTACTTTTTCTTCCGCTTTCGCCGGAACTTCTTTCGGCAAAGGTTTCGGTTTTTGAATGACTTCGACGATCGTTCCGACCGAATTCACACGAATTCCGCTGCTTGTATCTTCTTTAATTTCAGGAAGTTTCGGTTGTTCGGCGTTTTTTGCATCGTTTACAGCTTGAAAACTTCCCGCAAATTTAATTCTAAAAGCCGCATCATCATCATTCGGCGATCTTCCCTCGATTCGCAAAAGCAATTTTTCGGATTTTCGCAAATAAACGACGCGTCCTGTTTCATTTGAAGAAGCATCGGCGTAAACCACGATCTTGGTAAAAGTTTTTGCGCCGTCGATCGAAAAAACATCGATGTCGCCGCTAAAATTATTCGTCACGACATTGATGAAAACATCGCCTTGTTCGCCGTTGAATGTGTAATAAAACGTCGTCAAACGCGAATCACCAAGATCGCGTGCTTTGATTTTTCCGCTGATTTCGTTTGAAGTAATCGGTGTTGGAAAAAGCTGATCAGTTGATTGTGCAAAAACGTCGAAAGTAAGGAAAAGTAAAACTACAAAGGTTGTAATTACTGAATTTAATAAAGTTTTGCCGTTAGTTTTCATTTTCAAACCAAGTCTTTTCTCAAATGCACGAGCCGCGAAGTTTCCTCGTAACCGATTCTTAAATGCGCCCTTAAACTCATTTCATTTCCGATCTCTGCATCAGAAGCCATTTCGGTCGCGCCATTTCTTCGCGCCCAATTCTCTGCTTCCGCTACCAACATTCGACCGATCCCGTTTTTGCGGTATTCAGGTTCGACATACCAGCCTTCGAGATAGCCGACATTATCACTGTGGCAATCTTCGACAAAAGGGCGAATGCTTGCTTCGAGAAATCCGACGATTCGCCCGAAACCGATTTGCGCCACCAAAACCAATTGCGTTTCGGAATGTTCGTAAATATCGAGCATTTCGGCTTTATGTTCGGCTTCGCTCACGCCGTCCCAAAGAAGTTTTCGCAATCTCAGCCAATCGCCGATGTCTTTTTCGTTCAATTCTCGAATCTTGAAACTTTCGGGCATCATTGGAAACTGATTTTAGCAGTCTTATCATTTGCAAACAACCGTTTTTTTTCAAAAAAAATGCCGGATTGAAAAATCCGGCGTTTCTTTTGAAATATTTTTAATTTTATTCTCCGCTTCCGCTTTTCGCGCCTTGCGCTTTTTCGGAAAGTAATTCCAAAGCTTTTTTCAATTGAAAATCTTCCAAAGCAGGTTTCGTTTCATTTTTCGGAGCCGTTGTCGGCGAAGCCTCTGGAGTCGGATTTTGTTTTTGCTCTTCCTGCTGATCGATCATTTCTTCGACTTCGAGCGGTTCCGGCGTATCCGGCTTTTTGACTTCGACCGAAGGTTTTACGCCCGAATTCATTCGATCATCCGCCAAAAACGGTACACCGTTGCCCGAAGCCCATTTCGCCGTGGTCAAAAGCAAACCGTCGCCGCTGCGTTTCAAAGTGAATAATTGCTGTTCGATTCCCGAACCGAAACTTCTTTCGCCGACAACCTCACCGCGTTTCTTTTCCAAGACCGCAGATGCAACAACTTCAGCCGCGCCCGCTGTTCCGAGATCGATCAAAGCGACGACTTTTCCGTCAAAAATCGCTTTGCCCGGATCAGCCGTAAATGTTTGATTTACTTTATTTTCGCGTCCGATGATTTTTGCCAGTTCGCCTTCTTTGATGAAAAGATTCGCAACTGCTACGGCTTCTTGAATCGAACCGCCAGCAACGCCGCGCAGATCGAGAATGATTTTTTGAACGCCTTGTTTCGATAAATTTTGAACTTGTGTGCGAATATCGGCGGCTTCGCCTTCATCGAGACTGTTCACTTTGATAATGCCGACCTTATCGCCTTCGATTCTGGATTCGGCTTGCGGAGTTTTGAAAGCACCGCGCGCGATCTTCATATTTTGCGGCTTTTCACCCGAACGAATCACCCGAATATTCACTTCCGAACCCGGTGCGCCCATCAAAAGCTGCCGTGCATCATAAAGCGAAATATCGCGTGTCGCTTTGTTTTCGATATATTCGATCACGTCGCCGGATTTCAAACCTGCTTTTTCAGCCGGCGAACCTTTGATAACGGACACAACATAGAGATAAGCCGAAATTTGTGAAAATTCCGCGCCGATGCCGACTTTGTTTGAATTTTTGGCATCGTTATATTCTTTTACTTGATCGGCAGTCAAAAACGAAGTATATGGATCGAGTCCGTTCGGAAGTCCGCGCAATGCGCCGAGACGAACTTTTTCAAAATCCGGCGGATCGACGTAATCGTTTTGAATATGCTGTAAAACCGATTCAAAAATGCGAATCTGCGCGCCTGCATCGTTGATCGGCTGCTGTGCGCGTGTCCAAGGACTGAGCAAACCGCCGATAAACGCATAAACCGCGATCAAAGCCGACAAGCCTAAAACAAGAATTTTTCCGCGAAATGACATATTTTACCTCTTGTGATAAATGTTAATGTTTACTACGCTCGAAACGGCGAAAAGTTTTTCAACATTAACGATTTACCAATTATCCATTAACCAAAGTTTTCGTGCAAGAAAAAGAAATAACTAATACCGAAGATTTTACAGATGTTTTTTCCGTTCCGAAAGCGGGCAGAATCATCGCGCTCGACATCGGCACAAAACGCATCGGCGTTGCCGTTTGCGATGAACTTCGCGTTACGGCAAGACCGCTTTATACGCTCGAAAGAACAAGTTGGAAAAAACTTCTCATTAAAATCAAAGACATTCTAGCCGAGTTTGATGCAGTTGCCCTCGTTTTAGGTTTGCCGTATAACTTTGACGGTTCGGAAAGCGAAATGTCTGCCGAAGCGCGTCGTTTAGCGCGAAATTTTTCGCTTTCGCTCGAAATTCCCGTTTATCTGCAAGACGAACGCGCAACTTCTTACGAAGCTCGCGGCGAGCTTTGGAAACGCGGACTCAGTGACAAAGAAATCAAAAAAATCATCGACAGCGAAGCCGCCGCGATTATTTTGCGCGATTTTCTCGACAGGCTTTGACCAGAGTCGCGTATTTAGAAAAAAATTAACAGGGATGGCAGGATAAATAGGATAGATTTAGTTTTTTTATCCCTGTCTATCCTGTTAACCCTGTTAATTTCTCCCGCAAAATCTCACGGAGTCATCAGAATAACTTCCCTCGCCGCTTTTTCGACCGCCGACTTCGTAAACGGAAAAATTGCCGGAATTCCTGTGCGCCACGCTTCAAATTGATCTTCATAAAACGGCGATTTCGGATTTCCGCTTTGTCCGAGCGGGATTACGTGACGCGTTTCATCCCAATTTCCGGCTGACGCAATGTGCCGCATCGAAACGCTCGAACCGACATTCGGCGTTTGACCGCTTCCGTTAATGCCGACATTCGGCGTGGCAAATTGTCCCCCGATCAGCGGCGCGGCGGCTAAAGGATGCTGAAAAGTAGATTTGAAAAGATTTCCCCAAACCCAATTCGCTTTGTCTGCACCGAGTCGTTTCGGATTTGCCAAGTTCGTCTGACTTTCAGCGTCGCAAGACATAAAAAACGCTTCGTAATTTGCAAACTGTTTCGGCAGCCAACGTGCAGTTTTTTCGCTCAAAACGACTGGCAAAACCTTTTCACGCACAACCCAGCTTTGCAAAGGTTTATTTTCAGCGGTAATTTTATTGGCGATACAAGCACGAATTTCGTTTGCCAAAACCGCGCCTTTTGAATCCGAAGTCATTTTCCCGTCCCAATTTTGCAAAATTTCAAGCGTTTCCGCCGAAGCCGCTTTCATCTTCACAATCTCTTTTGCGAGAGCATTTACGGGAATATTGAAAACGTCATATTGAACGTCGCGCACGTCATCCATCGTAACTTTTGAGTTATTTTTCAAAAGATCGTAAATCCGCCGCGCGCGCCAAGGAGTTGCCGCATCACGCGACATTTGCTGATATTTGTAATCCGTTCCGACGATGCGCTGATTTGCCGTAACGATAAAACCTTCAGTCGGATTATAAAGATGCGGAAGCTCTTCAAACGAAATAAATCCCGTCCATTCACCGTCATTCGTTGCGCCGTCGTAAGGCAATTCGCCTTCGCCCGTTTTGCGAATCGGAATTTTCCCAGCCGCATACCAGCCGATGTTTCCTTTCACGTCCGCATAAACGAAATTCTGCGCCGCGCCGCCGTAAGTTTTCAGCGAATTTTGAAAATCGTTCCAATTCTTCGCACTATTCAATTTGATAAATGCTTCAAATTCTTGATTTTTCGGATCACGCGCCGTCCATTTCAACGAATATTTTTTATTATTTTCTTCAACAAAAATAACGCCGTTGCGCGTTTCCTGCACCTCGATCGAAACCGTTTCCGTGTCTGTTTTCAATAAATTAGTGCGAACTTTTATTTCTTCCTTACGCGTCGTCGGCGTTTCCCAACCCGTCGGCGTTTTGTATTTTCCTTCGGCGTTAAATGTTTCAAAATACAAATCCTGCACGTCAGGTCCGACATTTGTTGCGCCCCACGCGATTGATTCGTTATGACCGAGAACGATTCCCGGTACGCCCGGAAATGTCACGCCCGAAACGCGCATCGACGCGGTTGAAAGATGCGTTAAATACCAAATTCCCGGCGCGGTCGCGGGCAAATGCGGATCGTTTGCCAGCATCGCTTTGCCGTCTTTCGTGCGTTTGCCCGAAATCACCCAATTATTGCTTGCGGCTAAACCTTCGGCGTAAAATCCGATTCGTTCGAGCGAAGATTTACGAACTTGAAAGTCTTTTTCCACTTCGGCGAACAGATTTTCATTAAAATCTCTCTGGTTCGCAAAATTCAAACTGACGGCTTTTTTCATTGCCGAATCTTTACCAAAAAGCACAACATCAAAAGGCGTTACTTGATTCAGCAGATCGGTTTGTTTGTCTTTCGGCAGATCGGAAATCGAAACGCGCATTAAATCTTCAAAATATGTTTCGGATAATGCTTCGCTCAAAATTTTCCCGATAATCAAAGTGTCGGTAGGCTGCCATTCGCGCGGTTTGTATTGCAGAATCTGAAATTCGACGGGCAAAGATTTTTCGTCAAGCGTGGCAATATAAGCATTTACGCCGCGAGCGTAATTTTCCAAAGCACTTTTCAGTTCGGGCGAAAGATTTTGCAGACTTTCTTCGCAAATCTGCTTAAATCCGAATTTTCGCCAGCGTTTATCTTCTTCGAGCGTCACTTTTCCGAAAAGCTCGGCAGTTTCACCGCGAGCGACACGGCGAAACATATCCATCTGCCATAATCTGTCCGAAGCCGTCATGAAACCTTGCGCGAAATAGAGATCGGCTTCTGTTTTCGCTTCGATATATGGAATCGAACGCGCATCTTTTCTGACCGTCACATCTTGTTGTAAACCGTTTACTTTAAGAGTTTGTGTCGGAGTTTGCGCGTAGCAGCCGATAGTAAAAAGAAATAAAAATACAATCGCAAGTTTGGATTTCAATTCAAAATTTACAGCTTTTTTCATAATTATTCTTCAATCGGTTTCAGCGTTTCGATAATCTTTTCGATAAAATTTTTCTGCGAAACGGACAATTCGATAAATTTCACGGCAAAGCCGATCTCGAAAACGTGATTTACTACTTCGCCCCAAAATTGCGCGTTCATTCCGCGACTTAAAGGAATAAAAAGTTTGACGTTTTCGCCGTCTTCAACCTCGCCCGAAGACAAAACGAAACAACCCGAACGGCTTATATCGCTGATCGTTCCCGTCTTTCTGCCGATCAATCCTTCCCATTCGATCTCGATATTTACACGAAAACGCTCAAATTCACGGCGGTCGCGCCCGCTTCTTCTATCTGCCGTCGTCATTAAAAAATTAATCCTCCGAAATTGTTTGAGTTTTTCCTTTCGTCAAATAGTAATAAACAGGTAATCCGAGCAGAATCAAGAAAATTCCCGCAAATGCCTGCACCGGATTCGTCCAAAGCGTATTTATCAAAAGCCAGCCTGCTACAAACAAAAACAGAACAGGAATCACCGGATAACCGAAGGCTTTGTAAGGTCTTTCGGCATTCGGCATTTTCTTACGGAAAACGAAAACCGACGATGTGACGAGCGCGTAAAAAATCCACGAACCGAAGATCACGTAATCGGTCAGAGTATCGAACGAACCCGAAAGCGCAAGAACGCAAGCCCAAACGCCCTGCACGATCAGAGCGATCACGGGAACGCGAGTTCCTTCGGAAAGTCTGCCCATCGGCTCAAACATCAAACCGTCTTTCGCCATCGCATACGGCACGCGTGCGCCCGTTAAGATCGAAGTATGAAGCGTTCCGATCGAAGAAAGCATTAAGCCGACCGTAAACAACGCAACCGCAAATCCCGTCGCAAAAGTTTTGATGTCGCCCGAAAAAAATCTTTCCACAACGACTTTCGCAACCGAAGATGTTTTTGAAACCGAAGCGATCGTCGTCGGGTCCATTACAAAAAAGTAAGCGAAATGAACGAAAACATACAAAATTATGATTACGACAGTTCCGCCGACGAGCGCGATTGGGATATTTTTGTGCGGCTCTTTAATCTCGCCTGCAACCAAAGTCAAATTATTCCAACCGTCATAACCCCACAGTGCGCCGAGCATCGCCGCGCCGAAACCTGCCATAAACGAATAACCTTCTGCGCCGTATTTGACCGTATTTGCAACGCCTTCGCACGTTCCGGTCGTGTTCATCAGCGAAAAATTTGCGAATGTTCCGTTTTGAACGAGAAAGAATGCGCCGACTCCGACGAACGCAATTAATAAAACCTTGACGACCGTTAAAGCCGTTGCGATTTGTCCGCTGAACGAAACGGAAGCGCAGTTTATCGTCGTGAAAATTATGATCATCATCACGGCGATGATTTGCAGCGAAGTCAGTTCAAACGGCATTCCGAAAATATTTGTCTGAACTAAAGTTTGTTTCAATTTTCCGTCGAGAAAATCGTTCAAACCGATCGCAAAAACCATCGCAACCGAAGCTTGTGCGCCTGTTTTACCGACGAAAATCAACATCCAGCCGTATAGAAAACTCCAAATTCTGCCGTATGCGTCGCGCAAAAACACGTATTCTCCGCCCGCTTCGGGTTTCATCGCCGAAAGCTCGGCATAAGTCAACGCGCCTGCCAGCGAAAGCAAACCTGCCGCAACCCAAACAATAATTACCCAAGTCGGACTGCCGACGTTGCACGTCATCACCCGCGCTTTTAGAAAAACGCCTGTTCCGATCACGTTTCCGATGATGATCGAGATTGCGGCAATCAAACCCAGACCGCGAACTAATGTATATTTATCGCCCGATGCAGATTCCATAAATTATTTTTGTTCTATTTGATGCGAAAAAATCAGTTTAGACAGATTATCACGGATAAGGTTTTCGTAAAATTGATTTCATAAAAAATCTGTGTTCATCTAAAATTAACCTTTTTCTTTCATTCTGAAAAATGCGCGAGATAAAAATTTCCGTCGAAAAACTGTTAAATTCCCTGCTCGAATTGTCGAAAACCGAGCAAGTCTGCATTCTCGACAGCGGCGGCGTTTCTTATCTCGGTTCGCATTTTTTGATCGCCGGAATTCGACCGAACGAAATTTTGGAAATCAATGAAAATGCCGAAGATAATTTAAAAGTTTTTGAAGAAAAAACTTCACAATATTTCGCTAGCGTTTTTACGCTTGCTTACAAACTAGGTTTGAAACTAAACAAGATTGAAGCGAAATCGAAAAACGAAATACAATTTCACGAACCCGATATTTTTGCGTACTTTTTCGATTGTTTGGTGATTTACGATTACGAATTGCAGAAAACTTTTCTGGTCGGAAACGCGGAAAAATTTAACGAAATCGAAAATTTGGTTTTAAACAAATCATATTCGACTTTTGAATTATCAACTTTGAAATCAACTATTAAATCAAACTTCACAAAAATCGAATACTTGGAAAAAATAGAGCAGATACAGGAATTTATCCGCTGCGGTGAAACTTATCAAACGAATCTCACTCAGCAATTAACGATTGATTTGGCGGAAGAGCAAACGCCGCAAAGCATTTATTACAAACTCAGAAATCAAAATCCTGCACCGTTTTCGGCATTTATCAAACGCCGCGACGATTTTGTGATTTCCGCTTCGCCCGAACGATTTTTTCAAGCGACGATTTCAAAAGATTCGTCTGTAAAATCGACGATTTCGACAAGTCCGATCAAAGGAACACGGAGGCGCGGCGCAAATTTTGAAGAAGACGAAAAGCTCAAAAACGCGCTTTTGAATTCCGAAAAAGACCGCGCCGAAAATACGATGATCGTCGATCTTTTGCGAAACGATCTCGGGCGCGTCTGCAAATTCGGTTCGGTCGCGGTCGAAAAACTCTGCGATCTCGAAACGCATCCGACGCTTTTTCATCTCGTTTCGACAATTTCCGGCGAATTAAAGCAAAACGTAGGAATTTCAGAAATCTTGAAAGCCGTTTTTCCGTGCGGTTCGATCACGGGCGCGCCAAAAATTCGGACGATGCAGATCATCGAACAACTCGAAACGAGCGATCGCGGTCTTTCGATGGGCGCGATCGGTTTTTCGATTCAAAATTCGGATGCCGAATTTGCATATTTTCCGCTCGATTCAATTTATTTCGATCTCAGCGTGGCAATTCGGACAATGGTTTTGCGCGGAAATAAAGCTTATTTTAATGTTGGCGGCGGAATCGTGATCGACAGCGAGCCTGAAGACGAATACGAAGAAACGCTCACGAAAGCCAAAGCTTTAATGTCAGCGGTAAACGGCGAATTTTCAAGTTGAACAGATTTTCAAATCTTCTAGCCGCATTTTTTTGAACGCGGATTTGGCAGATCGGGCGGATTTAATAGATTTTT
>DAITPE010000122.1:0-11778 GCA_036833775.1 Pyrinomonadaceae bacterium
CTGCCCAAAAATCTTGCCGAAGTGTCTAAATCTTCTTCGATGCGAAGCAGTTGATTGTATTTTGCGATCCGGTCTGAACGTGAAAGCGAACCTGTTTTAATTTGTCCCGCATTGGTCGCAACCGCTAAATCTGCAATGAACGAATCTTCCGTTTCGCCCGAACGATGCGAAATGACCGCCGTCATATTGTTGGTTTTCGCCAGTTCGATCGCGTCGAGAGTTTCGGTCAAAGTTCCGATCTGATTGACTTTGATAAGAATCGCGTTTGCCGCGCCCGTGTCGATTCCCTTTTGCAGAAACTTCGTGTTCGTCACAAAAAGATCGTCGCCGACGAGCTGAACTTTTTTGCCGATGTTCGCGGTAATTTTTGCCCAACCGTCCCAATCGTTTTCCGCCAGACCGTCTTCAATGGAAATAATCGGATATTTTTCCGTCCAATCCGTCCAATACGCGATCATTTCGTCGGATGAAAGAACGCGTTTGTCGGACTTTTTGAAAACGTAATTCGTGCCGTCGTAAAATTCCGAAGCCGCCGGATCGAGCGCGATCATAATGTCTTCGCCAGCTTTATAACCTGCTTTGTCGATCGCTTCGAGAATCGTTTCGATCGCTTCTTCGTTCGATTTCAGATTCGGCGCAAAACCGCCTTCGTCGCCGACGCTCGTGGCATAACCGCGACCTTTCAAAACGGATTTCAAATTATGAAAAATTTCCGCGCCCGCGCGAAGTGCTTCCGAAAAACTTTCCGCGCCGACGGGCATAATCATAAATTCCTGAAAATCCACGTTGTTGTCGGCGTGTGCGCCGCCGTTGATGATGTTCATCATCGGAACGGGCAGAGTTTTCGCGTTCGTGCCGCCGATATATCTGTAAAGCGGCATTTCTTGGAACGCAGCGGCAGCGCGAGCCGTCGCCATCGAAACTGCCAAAAGCGCGTTTGCGCCCAAGTTCGATTTGTTTTCCGTGCCGTCGAGATCGATCAGCGTTTGATCGACGAGCGTTTGATCGAGCGCGTCCAAACCTTCGAGTTCGTAAGCGATCTTTTCATTGACGTTTTCGACCGCTTTCAAAACGCCTTTGCCCAAATATCTGCCTTTGTCGTCGTCGCGCAGTTCGACGGCTTCGTTTTCGCCCGTCGATGCACCCGACGGAACAGCCGCGCGTCCGGTCGTGCCGTCTTCCAAAATGACTTCCGCTTCGACCGTCGGATTTCCGCGCGAATCCAAAATTTCCCGCGCCCAAACTTCTTCGATTAAACTCATATTGTTATTAAAAAACTCCTAAAATAGATTTTTATTATAGCTGTCATTAAATTTAACCCGAAATTTGCCTTAAGACAAAAATCGAGCCGCGAATTACACGAATATCACGAATAAAGAAAAATAATAATTCGCGTTCATCTATATAATTCGCGGCTAAAACTGATATTTGCCAGTAAGTTTGTAAAATAAAACTCCTATTTTTACTTGAAAGATAGCGTTATTTCGTTTGAATCATAACTCGTTTGAGTTGGGATTTTCGTGAGATTTTTCAAATTCGCATAAGGTTTATCAAAAACGCTAACTCTAACAGAAAAATTCTTGTTTTCAGAACTGCTGATTTGCGACAGATTTTTTAAACCGTTTCTTGTAAAAAAACTTGAAGAACTATCATTCCAATGCAGGTCGGCAAGATTTATTTCAAACTCAATAGATTCGTCCTTTTTCAGTATTTTATTACTAATCTCAACCGCCGAAGCAAACGAAGGCTCGTCACTGTTGCAAGGCGAGATTTTCGAACATGAAGAAAGATAAACTACAAAACTTTCAAGTTTCGATGTGTCCAATTCTTCCGCAGACTTGTTTGTAAGAACGAGTTTTACAGGAACATTTGTGTTTTTACTGATCGTTTTTGCTGAATTTAAAGAAATCTGCAAATCGATATTAATTTTTTGAGCAATTGCTGAAATCGCAAACAATGATAATGCTGCGACCATAATTAAACATCTGAATATCATAATATAAAGTTCTCCTGATTCAATAGAGTATTTGGAAAATGATTAAGTTGCTTGAGTTGAAACTTTTCCGCTCACACTTTCAACACCATTTATTTACCCATTTCGCAATCTAAAATTATGTTCACGAAAAGAAACAGTTTTATTATAGCTGTCATTAGATTTAACTTGAAATTCAATTTAAGACAAAAAAGGATTCGATGCTGAACCGAATCCTTTTTCGTTTATGAGGTTGAGGGATTATCTGACGAAAGCATTCGGTGTCGGAATATCGCCGTTTGTGCCGAATGTTTGCGCAGCAAATCCGTTTGTCGAACGAAGCTGATACCAAGTTCCATTTGATGGACGGAAAACAGCGACATCGGCTTTGCCGTCGCCGTCGAAATCTGCCGCCACGGGCAAATCGCCGTTTTGACCGAAAGCCGTTGCGACGAATGCGCCGTTCGATGAATTGAGTCGATACCAAGTTCCGTTTGACGGGCGAAATACGGAAATATCGGTTTTTCCGTCGCCGTCATAATCTGCCGGAACGACGAGATCGGAAGCGATGCCGAATGATGTGGAAACGAAAGCACCGTTTGAAGAATTCAGCCGATACCACGCGCCTGCCGACGGGCGATAAACCGTAACGTCAGCTTTTCCGTCGCCGTCGAAATCACCGATCACGGGTTTGTCACCGTTTGTTCCGAAAGCAGTTGCGACCAATGCGTTGTTCGATGAATTGAGTCGATACCAAGTGCCGTTCGACGGACGAAAAACATTAATATCGGCTTTGCTGTCGCCGTCAAAATCCGCCGGAACCGGAATATCGGTGGCGAGTCCGAAAGCAACTCCCGTAAAGGAATTATTCGATGAATTCAAGCGATACCAGTTTCCGTTGCGATAGACGGAAATATCGGTTTTGCCGTCACCGTCAAAATCCGCCGGAGCGATCACGTCGGTCGAGATGCCGAAACCGACCGCCGAAAAAGCGTTATTTGAACTGTTTAGTAAAAACCAACTGCCTGACGAAGGTCGAAAAACGGAAATGTCGGCGCGACCGTCGCCGTCTAAGTCGGAAAATGCGGATTGTGTAAATTCAATCGGACGACGTTCAAAAGCACCGATGTCGGCTCGTGCGCCGCCCGTTCCGTCGCCGTCTTGCGGACGCGTAATACCGCGTTGATCGGTTGCCGGAAATGTCGTCGGATTTCCCGCGTCAATCGCCGGAGAACCTGCAAGAAGCGCGTGAGTGCGCGTTTGTCCGCCGTTGAAACTCAAAGCTCCGAGTTTCGGATCAACTCCTAAAATATTGCCCGTTAAAGTTCCACCAATACTTGCTCCGGCGGTGTTTTCGATCAAATTATAGCCTTGCGAAGTAAAATCGCCGGACAAATCGGGTCCTATGCCTGAGGTATTGTTGGCGATTATCGAGCTGCCGAGATTCATCACGCAGCCGGAAAAGCCGCCGCATTGAATACCGCCGCCGCCGCCGTTGGTGCTGTTGCCGTTGATCGTCGAACTCGTGACGGTTATGATTCCGGGTCCATCAGCGAATATACCGCCGCCCGCGCCGCCGCTTTGGGTGGTTTCTGTATTTGCCAAATTATTTGAGATTGTGGTGTTAGTAACGGTCATTGTTGCAGTGCCGCCGTTTGTGTTATACGCAATTCCGCCGCCCGAATTAGATGCTTCGTTACCTGAAATAAGCGAGTCGGCAATCGTGGTCTGCGCACTGAGTTGATGGTAGATCGCGCCGCCGTTGCCTTCACCTTGACCGGCAAACAACCCGTTCGTTTTATTTCCCGTAAAAGTCGAACCGCTGACCGCTAAAATGCTCGTATTAAACACGCCGCCACCGCCGTAATAAGTGGTGTTGCCCGTAAAGGTCGAGCCGTTTATCACCATTCTGCCGCTGCCGTTTCTAACCGCACCGCCGCCGGCAAAATTTCCGGGTGCCGTGTTGCCGTTGAAAGCGCAATTGGTGATGGTTGCCGTTAATTCCGTCGTATCCCTGGAGCTGAAAATCGCGCCGCCGCCGAAATCTCCGTTCCGAAAAGCGTTGTTATTCGTAAAGGTCGAGCCGCTGACCGACAAAACTCCGAAGCTTGCGATCGCGCCGCCGGATGCGGCTGTGTTTGAAGTAAAAGTCGAATTCGTGATCGTTGCCGTTCCGTCATTGCGAATCGCGCCGCCGTTTCCGGCAAAAACGGTGTTGCCGGAATTGCCGCTAAAAACAGAACTGCTAACAGTCAAAGTGCCTGTTCCGGTATTGTTTATGCCCAAGCCGTTGACGGTAAAGCCTTCCGTGTCGGAATTATTCAAAAAGGCGCAGTTTGAAATGTTCAAAGTAGCCCAATTAAGAATTGCCCCGCCGCGGCTTTGCGCGAAAGTGATTCCGCTGATCGTCGTCGTATCGGCACCGCCGTTGTTCACGCTGTTTTGAATAATTCGGACGTTGTTGAACCCTGAATAAACGATTGTCAAAAGATTCGCGCCCGGTCCGGTAATCGTCAAAGTATCGGCACCCGCCGCCGGACTGATGTCGATGCCCGACGAAACCGTGATCGTCCGTTGAACATTGAATGACGAATCGAAAACGATCGTGTCGGCACTCGCCGCCGCGTTTGCGTCCGAAACTGCCTGCCGCAAACTGCCCGTGCCGCTGTCGTTCGTATTCGTCACGGTAAATGTTGCCGCCGAAATGTTTATAATTGAAATTACAAGTGCGAAAACGCACAGGAAAATGGTTTTATATAAATAATTTTGCTTTGTCATAATTTTCTCTTCTCCTATTAATTGCTGTATCACTGTGCCTCGAAGTCGAAGTCTGTTAGTGATTCCGAAACCGTCAGGATTCGCGGATTGAATGTGTATTGTTTGGCTGTCACATTGAAAACGAATGTTTCGCCGACGGCGACATTTTCAAAGCTGTATGTGCCGAATGAATTTGTGAAAGCCGTGCGCGTTCGACCGTTTGAATCGGTCAAAATTACGCGGGCGCGAACTAAGCTTTCACCATTTGCCGTAACTTTGCCGCTGACGGTTGCGGCGGCGGCGGTCGGAACGAAAGGCGGAGTAAATTCCGAAGTGTTGCCGTCCGCATCGGTCGCCGTAGCGGTGATCGGATCGCCCGGCGCAATGCCGAGCGTGGTGATATTTCCGAGATTGACGTTTTTTGTTCCGGCTAAACCGCCGTTGTAATCGGCAAGCGTGTAGTAGGCAAAGCCGATAAACTTCTCGCCTTCGCCCGACAGATCGGATTTGAAAAACTCGATATAAATACCGCTCATACCGTAAGCCGAATTTTCCGGCGCAGAATCAACTTTAAAGCCGATTATCAGCTCACCGTTGACTATTTCCCTGGAAACGATTTCGGGATAATTTTGCAGTTTGTTCGGTCCCGTGTCGGCATCGAACGGATCATTCGGCGTGTGTCCGTCTTCGCCGAGATCAATGCCCATTGCGGTGTTTCCGAAAATGATGTTCGGGTCAATGATATTGTTGTTGCCCGCATCAGCCGACGCCCCAAATCCGTTCTTGCCGTTAAAAGCGATGGTATTTCCCGCGTTCGGTTCCTGTCCGCCGACGATTGTGCCGCTTGTTCCCTGAGTGATGAAAATGCCGTTTTGAGTGTTGCCGAGCGAACTCACGCCGTCCGATTTCGTGCCGATGTAATTGCCGGAAATACGGACTCCGGTCGAGCCGACCAATCTGATTCCGTGCCGCCCGTTTCCCGAAATGACGTTTCGAGCCGCAGGCATATTCACGCCGAAACCGCCGATCAAAGTATTGGCGGCATCGCCTACACCAATACCGTCAAGTGTATTCGGAATCGCAAATGTGCCGGTCGGATTTGTCCCGATAAAGTTTCCCGTAATGATATTTCCTGTCGGAACGGGATTTTCCGGCACCTGTTTGACAATCAGAATTCCCGTTCCGTTACCCGAAACCGTATTGGCATTGATCGTATTAGTTGAACCCTCGACCAACACCCCGAAGGGTTGGGCGATTGATGCGTCGCCCGCCAGATTCGTTCCGATCTTGTTTTGCGAGACGGAATTTTGCTCTCCGAAAATAACGATGCCGAAATCGGTATTACCTGAAACCAGATTGTCGGTCACGGAATTTAAGTTTCCGTCAATTAAAATACCGGTCGAATTTCCGACGCCGCTGCTGCCTGCCGCGTTAGTTCCGATGCGGTTTGACTGAATAATATTCGCGGTCGGAAGCGGGTCGGCAGTTTCCAGCCGGTTTATATTAATGCCCGCCTCTGTATTTCCCGAGATTCGATTGTTTTTTACCAGCGTTCCTGCACCTCCCAATCTGATCCCGTAAAGATTAGGACGTGGAGAACTGGAACCGTTAATGCCGATAAAGTTATTTTGGATAACCGTTCGCACGGCTTCTTTCCGAATAACAATGCCCACCTCGGTTTGATCGGTGATTTGATTACGCAGGTTGATATTTTCGCCGCCGATCAATGTGTCTTCAGCGGTGCCGATGCCGATGCCGGTTCTGTCGGTCGGCGGAGTCGTCACGGCTTTGGTTAAGCCGATGAGGTTTCCCTGTATTTTATTGCGGGCGGAAATTGACGAGCCGAGATTTGATTTCGGATTCGATAAGAAACTCCAATTAATTTTGGGATTCTTCGCACGAAACGTATTGAGTGATAATTCTCCGTCGATGATAATGCCGTTTTCATTTCCGTCAAAATAATTCCCTTGAAAATCCTCAACCGAATTTATTTCGCCGCCGATCTGATTTTCGGACGAATTGATCACAAACATTCCGAAAGGTGATTCCGCAATCTGATTATTTTGAAACTTGTTCCTGTTCGAGTTGTTATTGACATAGATGCCGACTTCGGTGGAAGTGATTATGTTACCGTGTTCGGAAATCGCTCCGCCGATTTCATTTTCTGAGGCGCCTTCCAATATGCCGATGCCGACGGCATCAGTTGGCATCTGAATATCGACTGCGTTATATCCGATTATGTTGCCGCGAATTTTGTTGCCGGTCGCGGACGCTCCGGAAATAACTACTTGATATGTATTATTGCCGCTTAGCAGGTTTGTATCCTCGTTGTTCCCGCCGATCGTATTGCCGCTGCCGCTGACCAGTATTCCGATAGACTGCCGCCAATAGCTGATTTCAGGGAATACGCCTTCTGTTCCGATAAATGAATTCTTGACCTCGTTATTGTTACTGGCAAGCACCACGCCGGCGTTAGTGAACCGAAGGACGGTCAGTGCGTTCAACTCCGAACCGTCACTACCCATGCCGAAAAAGAATCCCGTCGGCACTGCCAGACCTTCCAGCGGGATTGTCGCGCCTTCCACTTGTATCGCAGGTCCAAACCCCTTAAATCCGGGCTGAGTGGAGCCGTCTATTTTTACTTTTTCTCCGATCGGATCAAGTTCTCTCTCCACTACGATAATTTGGTCGTCATCGCCTGTGCCTGGAATGTTGAAATTGATGATGTCCGCTCCGGGATGTGCGTTGGCGGTTTGAATCGCCGCCCGCAGAGAACATTGAAGTCCGCCGGTTTCCAAGTCAACATCGCAGATATTATTGCCCGGCGAAGTGTCTTCACGGTCATTGTTGACGTTGACGATGATCGGAGCAACGCACGAAAGTTCACCCTCGGCACGAACTCTTTCGACAAATGTCGCCGCCGATTCGCACTGTCCGGCGTAACACGAAAACTCCGAAGTGTTGCCGTCAAAATCGGTGGCGGTCGCAGTGATTTTGGCTGTCGGTGAAACAGCAACCGTTGACACAAATTGGAAAGTGGCAAGCCCTAAAAAATCGTCAGTCGTGACCGACATCGAACCGATATAAGTTTGCCCTTCGCCGTAATCGGTCGGGTCGCCGGAATCATTCGCATAAAAATCAACCGTATAGGTCTGGTCGGTTTTACTTTGCAAACCGCCTTCGACCGAAACCGTGCCATCCTGATTGAAAACGGGTGATGACAAAATCGGATAATTTTGCAGTTTGTTGGCTAATTCGTCAACGTCGAGACAATCGTTCGGCGTTACGCCGTCCGGGTCAAGCGGCGGCGTTCTATCGGCAGACAGATCGATGCCGAGCGCACCGTTATTGTAAATAGAATTATATTTAATTCGATTGCCGAAGGTGCCTGCCTGATCTGCCGCGAAAATACCGTTGCGTCCGTTATTGGCGATAATATTGCCCGCGCCTGCATCGCCGATATAATCGTAAGTGCCGCGAAGTTCGATCCCGTCGCGGCTGTTGCCGAGCGGCTGACCGCTTCTGTTGACACCGATATAATTGTTGCGGGTCGCCGTGGTCAGCACATCACCGAAAAATAAAATTCCCGTTCCGTTGTTGCCTGAAATGACGTTGCCCTCCAAAGGGTTAGCACCGCCGACGATGACGACCTCAGTTCCACTAAGTAAAACGGCGTAACAACCTTCGCCGGAAGAACAGTTCGGAATTGCACTGAGTCCCACTGCATTGGTGCCGACCAGATTTCCGCGAACCTGAGCGATTGCCAGCACATCTGGTGATTGATCAAAAATATTGATTGCTTCACGCCTGTTTCCCGATACCAGATTGCCGAGCGAGGAGGTGCTGGTTCCCGTCTGAAGTCCGCCGATGTTCGTATTTCCACCGCCCGGTATTCCGCCGAAAACGCCTACTTGAATTCCGGTATAATTAGACACTGCGGTCGTCCCGGATTTGTTCGTCCCGACAAAGTTACGATAAATCGAAACGGTGCCGAGTCCGTAGGTTACAATGCCCGGCACATTATCATAAACTCCGGGAAATCCATTACCGGAAACCAGATTACAGTTTCCCGTACAGCTATTCGCCGAAGTCCCTAAATTTCCGCCGACAGTTGAAAGTGTTTCGGTGTTGATGACGACCAATGCTCCGTTGTAGCGAACGATCTGGTCGCCGCGCCGGTGATCGTTCGGAATCGAAAAATTACCGGTTACGTCGGTTCCGACATTATTGCCGATGATCCGGCAGAAGCCTTCGGGAATTGTCGGACCGAAATCTTTCTGAACCAGCAGATCGCCGCCGCCGCGCGGAGCGGTCGTGCAGTAAAGTCCGCCGTCAGTATTGCCGGAAATCGTATTTCTGCCGTTTTCGGTAATCGAGCCGATCGTCGCCGAGTTTCGCGGACTGGTAGAAAGTCCGACACGGCAATTGCTCAAAGGGGCAATTCCGGGAGCCGTTAAGCCGACTCTGTTCGCTTTGTAAAGATTATTGGCAGTAGTCCATTGTCCGGTGCTGAGACTTATGAGAGAGTATTCGCCAATGCCGTTGCCGAAACAGCCTTGCGGATCGAAGTTTGAAAATCTTCTATGCTTATTTCCCGAAATTAAATTGCCCGTATTCGGCTGATCCGACCCGATTTGATTATTCATACCGGCAATCCCCAGACCGGTTGAATTTCCGACTCCGGCGAGTCCGTTTGCCGATGTCCCGATGTAGTTACCGAAAATCAGATTAGTTCTGCCGTCAACCACACTTAAACCGAGTCCGACTATTTGACTGCTGATATTTTCGCCCTCACCGTTTCCCGAAAGCACATTTCGAGCCGCAGTGGTCGAGCCGCCGACCGTGTTGTTGTCCGAATCGTATATAAGCAGTCCGGCTTGATCGTTGCCGCGATCTTGCGTTCCGGTCAAATCCGTACCGAGATAATTTCCTTCGATGATGCAAAATTGTGTTTGCGTTTCGCCTTCGAAATTGAAAACAGCGATGCCTGTGCCACCGATCTGCCCTAAACCGGGGTCAATGCCGTTATTTGCTTCAGTAGAAACGATGCTGTCGAATTGGTTGATGACAAAGCCGCGAATGACGACATTCGCCGCGTTCACCGAAAAACCGTTTGCGCCCAAACCGACTAAGTCGCCCTTGATCTCGATGAGCGGTTGACCGGCAAATCCGGGCTGTGATGTCCCGTTGATCGTTACGGGATATATTATCCGCGGCAGACTGCCAAGCGAAGAATCAGGTCGGATTACGGCTGAACCGCCGCCGCCGATATTAAAGTTGATAACATTCGTGCCGGAAGTATTGTTCGAAGCATCGATTGCTTCGCGCAAAGAGCAGGACGCATCGCACGAACCGTCATCTTCATCGGCGGCGGTCGTCACCGTAAAAGTTGCCGACGGAGCAGTCATCACGACCGATGGCACAGCGGAATTCGCTCGCAAAACCACCAGATCCGAAAGTGCGTCAACATTAAGACGCATCGGCAAAATCGCTGCGGGCGAGCTTTCCGTGTCTAGTGAAACAATTTCGTTTGCAGTCGCCGTCCTTTTTCGCTTCGGGTTTTCACGAATCATTAAATGAATTTGATTCGTTCCGGCATCGATAAAAGCAAGTTCGTCCCGTCCCGAATCAGATACGCGAACCTTGACGAGCTTTGATTCTAAAACTGAATTTGCGGCACTCGCCAAACGTGCGTCCGCCGAAAAAAGCGTCTGTAAATTCCAACGGGCGAGAGGCGCACTTTCCTTTGGAGAAACTGCTTTTAGAAAATTTTCGATAGCGCGTTGATTTGCTTCCGGCTCAAGATTCGTGCTGCCGGACAATAGCGAGGCTTGCTGTTCGGCGATCAACTGCTGTTCTTTGGTTTTCTCAATCCCCTTGATTTTCTGTGGTTTCTCGCTCGGAACGAAGGTTTCAGCAAAGGATTTGTATGAAGAAAGTCTTTTTTCAACTGCATTCAACGGAATTCCGGTTTCCGTGTTTTTCAAATTTTCGGGATTTACAATATTCTTTTTGTTTATCGTCGGCGAATCGAGAATTTCGATTGAACCTGACGTTGTCAGCATCGCCAGACTTTCGCCGCGTTTTTCCGTAAAATATCCGCTCACTAAAGCCGCGATTTGAAAAGACATCGCCCGCATTTCAATAATCGGCTCGGGACGTTTGATGTCGTAATCCTCGACCGAATCCCACGGATAAACCTGTCCGCGTCCGCGCACAATGGTCAAAATATTTCCTTTCGCGACGGCGATGTCGGCGAAATAATCGGTATCGAGATTGCCGATTGTCAGATTCTCCGCCGTCATCTTTAGTTTGATAATTTCCGGCGGATGATTAAACGCCCCGCCGGGGTGTTCGAAAACTAAAAGGCGTGCGCCATTTTTGCCAAAAATGGCGACGGCGGCATCCGTCAGCCCATCCGATTGACCGATCTCGCCGACTTTCAAAGCCGTGATTTGTCCGTCAACCGAAATCTTTACCGCATCGGCAAAATTTCCCGCGCCGTCGCCTGCCAAAAGATAAACTGCGCCGTCGCCTTTGCGCGCCGCCAAAATGTCTTGCAAACCGTCGGCGTTGAAATCTCCGGCTTCAAGATAATCGGGCGCGAGCGGAAGCGCAAAATTTCTTTCCGACGGATAAAATGCGTCCGCGATAAAATTTCCGAGGGCTTTGCGATTGACGGCTTCGGGACTGTTCGGGTAGATCGAATCGACATTGCCGCGATAAAATTTCAGATTTCCGCCTGCATCGGCAACCATCAAATCCGCCGTGCCGTCGCTGTCGAAATCGGCTGCCGTCAATAATTTTGCAGATGTCGAACTTCGGTTTGCGCCGACGTTCAATTCCGCGCCGTCGTCAAAATTAATGTGAGGAAAACCGCGACCTTTTGCCGTAATCGTTACGGTTTTCTCTTCAATTGCGGCTTCGTTTTCGGTCTTCGTTTGAGACGAAACAACGGGCAAAAAATACAAGGACGCGAAAATCACACAAGCCGACAAAAAATATTTCATAAACAAATCTCAGACTGAATTTCAGAAATTTTAAGGAGA
>DAITPE010000123.1:0-11748 GCA_036833775.1 Pyrinomonadaceae bacterium
CTAAAAAAGAAAGCCTCAGCCTTATTTTTTTAAGGCTGAGGCTTATAATTTTAAGCCCATAGCCTAAAAATATAAGCCCATAGCCCTTAAATTTAAGCCCATAGGCTTAAAAAAATAAGCCTATAGCCTAAAGAAATAAGCCTATAGCCTTTTAATTTAAGGCTGTCGCCTCATAATTTAAGGCTATGGGCTTATTTCTTTAAGGGTGAAGCCTTATATTTTAGAGCCTCAGCCTTAATTTTAAGGCTATGGGCTTATTTTTTGAGCCTGATTCAACCGATCCTGCCGCTTATTTAACGATTGTCTAAAATTTACGGAAACCGAATTTACCTGTTTTTCACGGTCAAAAAAGAACAGCCGATGCAATCTTCCCGACCTTTTTTTCCGTGCAGTTTGGAGTATTCCAAAAATAAGTATTTGCAATAACTTCGGCGTAAAAAATATTGCCGGCGGTAATTGCGGACAAAGTTGTTTGTTTTTAAGGGATTAGAGTTTTGCCGACAGGCTTTTGAGTGCGAAAGGCAGTGTTTTATTGGCTAAGCTCGTAAAAACGGATTAAGTTTTAAGGATAAATGCCGAAAAGACTATTAATAATTTTCGTTGAAGATTATTAATTTTATAAATTACAAAGAACTATACTCATCAAAAAACTTGCCTTTCGATAAATTCCCGTTTGAGTATATTTCCTCTAAATTTTTGCAATATGGATTACTTGAAAAATCTGAAAATCAAAACAAAATTGCTCGGCATCATCGGAGTTTCGGTGATCGGCTTTATTATCTTTGTCGGCTTTTCTTACAATGCGATCACGAAGGTCAAGGTCGGCGGCGATTATTACAATCAGATCGAAATCGGCAAGGATTTGATTAACGATGTCGCGCCGCCGAGCGCGAATCTGGTCGAACCACGGCTCGTTTTTTACGAGATTCTTTACAATGAGAACGCCGAAAAACGTAAAATGCTGATCGAAAAGCTCAAAACTCTCCGCGCAAAATTTGAAAAGGCGCACGACGATTGGACGAAAAGATTGCCCGAAGGCGAGATCAAAACGCTGACCGTGAAAACCGCTTACGAACCTGCCGAAAAATGGTTTGACGGTGTGCAGAACGAGATAATTCCGCTCATTTTAAGCGGTGAAAAGGAAAAATTATCAGAGAGAATCACATATTACAGACCGTTTTACGAGGAACATCAAAAAGCGGTTGACGACCTCACCAAGCTTATCAACGAAACGAATGACAAGACGCAGGCAACCGCAACTGCCGAAGTCGGCAAAACGATCTATATTTTTATCGGTTTGTTCGTCGTGATCGTCGGGCTCGTGTCCGTTTTGGGTTTGATCGTGATACGGATGATCACGAATCCGCTGGCGGAAGTGGTCGAAAAGATAAATTTCGTTTCAAACGGCGACACGAATCAGGTTTACACCTACGAATCGGGCGACGAGATCGGCGAATTGGCAAAGGCTTTTCGTAATCTGACGAGCTATCTGAACGACGTTGCGCGCGGTGTGCAGTCGGTCGGAAACGGCGATCTGACGGTGAATATTTCGCCGCGTTCGCAAAACGACACGCTCGCCGCTAATCTCGGTCAAACCGTGCAATCGATGAAGGACATTATGACCGAACTCGACAAATTGATCGGCGCGGCGAAACAGGGAAGGCTCGACGAACGCGGCGAAACTGCGCGTTTCAAAGGCGTTTATGCCGAACTCGTCGGCGGTCTGAATCAGATGATGGATTCGGTGATGAAACCGATCGGCGAATCTTCCGAAGTTCTCGAAAATATCGCGAAAGGCAATCTGACCGTGAAAGTTGCGGGCAATTACGAGGGCGAATTTGCGAAGATCAAAAATTCTCTCAACCTCGCCGTTGCAAGTCTCGACGACGGTTTTCAGCAGGTCGCTTTGAGCGCGGAACAAGTCGCTTCGGCGGCGGGACAGATCAGTTCGGGCAGTCAATCTCTCGCGCAAGGCGCATCCGAACAGGCTTCGACGCTCGAAGAAATCTCGTCGAGCTTGCAGGAAATTTCGGTGAAGACCAAGCAAAATTCAAACAGTTCGAAAGAAGCGAAACATCTTTCCGACAACGCACAAGAACGCGTTACGGGCGGAGTCGAAAAGATGAAGCGTTTGACCGAAGCGATCGAACGCATTAAAAATTCGTCCGATTCGACCGCAAAAATCGTTAAGACGATCGAAGAGATCGCGTTTCAAACGAATCTTCTTGCATTGAACGCGGCGGTCGAAGCCGCGCGTGCGGGCGATGCCGGAAAAGGTTTCGCGGTCGTCGCCGAAGAAGTCCGCAATCTCGCCACGCGTTCAGCCGAAGCCGCGAAACAGACGGCTTTGCTCATCGAAGATTCGGTCGAAAACACGAATCAAGGCGTGACCGTCAACCGCGAAGTTGCCGAAAACTTGGAAGAGATCAAGCAAAGCATCGAAAAAGTAAGCGTGATCGTTTCGGAAATCGCCGACGCGAGCGGCTTGCAGGATCGGGGCATTCACCAGATCAATGTTTCGCTCGAACAAATGAATTCGATGACACAGCAAACCGCCGCCAACGCCGAAGAATCGGCAAGCGCGTCGGAAGAACTTTCGGGACAATCCTACGAAATGCTGAGTTTGATCGAAAAATACACCTTGAGCAATCAAAACGGCGGCGCAAACTACAGCGTAAACCGTTTTCCAAAGAACGGAAACACGGCTTCTTCAGCCTTTTTGAACAATTAGCTCACGAAAAAACTCACGAATTTATACAAGCAAGGGAAAAAAGCACGTTGAATTTATTCGACGTGCTTTTCATTTACATAATTTCACTGCTTTAAAATATTTACATCTTTGCTTTTTATTCTGTAATTATTCGGGAATTTTTCACACTTATAAGTAATTAGGAATTAAATATTTTTATATAAAAATGGTTTGAGGACAAAAATAAGTGGACAAATTAGTTTGAACTGCTTTATATTGATGGCTAATCGAGACAACTTATTAACTTTAGATGTGAATGCCGTGCGGAAAAATGCACCGTAACAGACAGAGATTAAATGATTATTGTTTTCTCCCAAAGATAATTTTCAAACCTAAGGAGAAAAATGCGAAATATAAATCCGCGAGTAATTTTTTGTTTTGAACATACGATCTTTGTGATGTTCTTTATTTTATTTGTATCAGTCGGCACCGTTTTTGCCGATACGATCTTTACGGCGACGCTCGATGCGGCACAGGTAGTTTCGCAGCCGAATTCGCCCGCGACCGGCAGCGGCAGCGTCGTTTTAAATTCGGCGGAAACGCAAATTGCCGTGACGCTTAATTTTTCCGGCTTGAGCAGCTCGCAAACTGCCGCGCATATTCATGGCTTTGCGGGAAGAGGCGGAAATGCCGGGGTTTTGATCAGCGGATTTCCAAGCGGTAATTTTACGCAGACCTTTGCGGTAACTCCTGATATAGTCACCGGTTTGAAAGCCGGTTTATGGTATTTCGATGTGCATTCTACGAATTTTCCGGCGGGCGAAATTCGCGGACAGATCGAACCGCTCTGCACGCCCGTGCCGTCGGGTTTGGTCGCCTGGTATAAAGGCGACGGCGACGCGCTCGATGCTTCGGGCAATAACAATCACGGAGGATTGAACGGCGGAGTCAGCTTCGCAAATGGTAAAGTCGGGCGGGCTTTCAGTTTCGACGGGATTGATGACCGCGTGGTGATTCCCGATAGTTCCAGCACCCGCCCGACAAACGCGCTGACGATTGATGTTTGGGTCAAGCCCGCACAGATTAGTCAACAAGGACAATTTGTCGCCAAATTCGACAGCACTAATTCCCAAAAAACATATTATTTCGGCACGGACGAAACGGGCGGCAGGATTCAATTCGCCGTTTATAATTCTGCCGGAAATGTGCGGCGGCTTGTCACCGACAACAATATTTTGACGGTCAACACCCTGCTCCATCTGACCGCCGTGTTCGATGCCCAAACGCAGGCGATGAAGATTTACGCGGACGGCGCCGAAGTTCCGGCTTCACTGATCGAAAGCAGCACGGTTTCATCGTTTTTTAACGGTAGCAGTCCGATCTTTCTCGGCACTCGCGTCGAAAACGCAACTTTTGTCGAATTTTTCAAAGGCTTGCTCGACGAAGTGCAAATCTACCACCGCGCCTTGTCGGCGACGGAGATTCAAAGCATCAACAACGCCGGAAGCGCGGGTATGTGCCAAGTTTCGACTTTTACACCAAATTCTGTAACAAATCCTACAAATGGAAAGATTGCTTTTGTGAGTGATCGAACGGGAAATTATGAGATTTTCACGATGAACTCGGACGGTTCGAATCAAACAAATATCACAAACAACGCGGCGAATGATGACGAACCGGCGTGGTCGTTTGACGGCGCGAAAATCGCTTTTTACAGTAATCGAAACGGTAATAATGATATTTATATTGCAAATGCGGACGGAAGCAATCAGATTCAACTGACTTCCGACTCTGGTGCTGACGAAGCACCGAGTTTCTCGCCCGACGGAACAAAGATTGTTTTTGCCAGCTACCGCACGGGCGGCGGCGACATTTATGTAATGAACTCCAACGGCTCGAATCAGACTCGCCTGACGACCACCGACGCACTCGATTACGCTCCGAGATTTTCGCCCGACGGCTCGAAGATCGTTTTCTGGAGTCGGCGTTCCGGTGAGAGCGTTTTCATTATGGACGCTGACGGCTCGAATCAAATCAATTTGACGAATGGTTCGGGCGACGAATTTCCGGCGTTCTCGCCCGACGGGACGAAGATAGCTTTTATCAGAAATGCGCCTTATGACATTTATGTAATAAACGCTAATGGCAGCAATTTAATGAACATCACAAACAGTCCCGGTCGTGATGTTTTACCGGCGTGGTCTCCTGACGGAACGAAAATCGTGTTTGACACTGACCGCAATGGAAACGAAGAAATTTATACGATGAACGCCGACGGCAGCAATCCGACTCGCCTGACAAATAACTCGGCATACGATTATTATCCTGCGTGGCAACAGGCATCTGGCAGCGTTATTGTTCCAGTTACGATTGCACCTGTTTCAAACGTCAATGTAACTTTCGCCAATGTTACGCAAGCCGGAAACACCGTCGCCACGCCTTTGACCTTGATGCAGGTTCCTCCTTTGCCGAGTAATTACAATGTTTACGGAGGCGGGATTTATTACGATATTCGCACATCGGCTTTATATTCGGGCAATATTACCGTTAGTTTGAATGTGCCGAATGTGGCGGATGTTCAGACGTGCAGCCGTTTGCGGCTTCTGCATTTTGAAAACGGCGGATGGACGGCGGGTGTTTTCGGTGCGCCTTCCTACAACGCGGCAACACAGGTTTGCACCATTTCGCAAACGGTAACGTCGCTTTCTCCTTTTGCCGTTGCCGAAACACTCGTCCCGACAGCGGCAAACTCTGCCGTCAAAGGTCGTGTGCAGTCTGCCGACGGACAAGGCATCAGAAACGCGCGCGTCACGCTGACGATGCCGAACGGCGAAACGCGCTCGGTCGTAACGGGAAGTTTCGGAAATTTCGGTTTTGACGAACTTCCGAGCGGGCAAATCTATGTAATAACGGTTTCATCGAAACGCTACACATTCGATCAGCCCGTTCAGGTTATAAATCTGAACGGAGATGCGGTAGCGGTGAGTTTTACCGCAACTAATTAAAAAATCGGCAGTAAATCGATGAAAAGCAGAAACGCAATTTTGAAGAAGCGTTTCTGCTTTTTTGTATCACGGAAAAAATGAATTGTCTGCGAAAGGAGCGAAATCTGCAAAAAATAAAGGTTATTTGGTTTTGTCTTTTACGGCGGATCGCAAGCGTTTCGCGGGTAGAATATTTTGGAGATTTACACCCTTGCTGACGCGCGGGTTTCTGCCTTTTTAAAGAATTTACGGGAAATGCCGATATGATTGGTTGTTTTATAACAACGAACATTTATGAATTACATCTCGAAATTGTTCCTTTTGACGGGGCTGTTTCTGTGTTTGACCGTGATTTTGCAGGCGAAAACCTTTAGTTTTTCGGGCTTTGAATGGACGGTGCGCGGAAACGGTTTCGGTGCGCCGGGGAAAAACTATTGGCGCGGCGATAATGTTTGGGTTGACGAACTCGGCAGACTGCATCTGGCGATCAAAAAGGTCAACGGCGTTTGGACTTGTGCGGAAGTGCAGACGGTCAATAAATATCTCTACGGAAAATATTCTTTCAAGGTTGTCGGCAGGATCGACCAGCTCGATAAAAACGTCGTGTTGGGACTTTTTAATTATCCGCTTGAGCCGGCAAAACAAGGTTTGGGCGAAGTCGATATAGAGTTTGCCAAATGGGGCAACGCGGCGAACGGAAGCGGGAATTTTACGGTCTGGTCTGATCGGACGGCGAATCTTTATTACACGAAAACCTTCCCGTTTCAACTGGACGGAACCTACACGAAACATAATTTTACGCGGACTGCGAACAGCGTTTTCTTTCAATCTTTTTACGGTCACACGGAAAGAAACGAGATTTTTAATTGGAAATACACGGGCGCGGACGTTTCGAAAACACCGATGCCGATCTATCTGAATTTCTGGCTTTATCGCGGTCTCGCGCCGAGCGACGGGAAAGACGCGGAAATCGTGATAAGCGAAGTGAAATTCGTGCCGTAGAAAATTTACAAAAGTAATTTTGAAAGGTTTCGTGAGATGACGAAGCCTTTTTTGTTTTTGCCCGCGAATCAGCGCGAATAAACACGAAAAAATATTGAGATAAAGCGATTGAAATTAATGATCGAATCTTTATTTTTTCGCGCAGTTTCGCGTTTATTTGCGGGCAAATCCTTTTTTATAAATATTTACGGCACACGGTTTGCGAAATTGTTTTACTACGGACGCAAACGTCCGATTTTAATACGATTTTTTAACATTTATAAGAGCTTGGGGGTTTTAAAAATATGGCATTGATGAATTGTCCTGAATGTGGTCACGAGGTTTCCGACGAAGCGGTTGCTTGTCCGAATTGCGGTCGTCCGTTGCAAATTACGACTCCGGTCGTGCCGCCGCGTCCGGTTATTATCGAAGATACGAGCGACGATTTTCCGAAATGGATTTTTATCCCGATCGTTTTGATCGGTGCGATTCTCGTTTTCGCAGTTTTTGCGATGACCAGACAAAGCGAAGAAGACGCGCGCACGACGAATGTAAACATCGCGATTCCGCAAAGATCGGCGACCACGCGCGAAACGACGGTTAAAAGCGTTCCGCAAAGCGAAATCGAGATTCCGTCGAGTTCGGTTCCCGTGAGTGCGCCTTCAACGACGACAACTTCGACGACGACTTCGACGACGGTTCCGCCCGCGACGAAGACAGAAGTCGTCAATGTTCCGTCCGATCGCGGTTTGGTCGAAATAAACGCGAAAATTTCGACGCGCAACGGTTCGGTGCAAACAGTCAAAAACGAGAAGTTTTATCTTTTAGACAAAGAATTGGAAGATATTTTAAATGACGCCGATCTCGAACCGATCGAAGGACAAACGCTGACGAACAGTTTGGGTTTGGCAATTATGTTTCCTGAAAGATACTCGGATTTTCGGCGCGACGCGCTCAATGCGATTCAAAAACATATCAAATACAACGCGACGACCGATACAAACGGAAAAGCTGCAATGAAGGACATCAAACCCGACGAATATTATCTTTTCGGCATCACGAAATCGGGTAAAGGTTTTGCGGTTTGGAGTTCGCCCGTGACGATCAACGAAGGCGAAAACAAACTCAATCTTTCGCCTGCGAATCTGAACGAAATTTCGGGTTAATATAATTAAGAGAAGATATAGCCACAAAAGGCACAAAATTCACAAATAATCTTTTTGTGTTTTTTGCGCCTTTTGTGGCTATAAATTTAACGGTTGCGTCCGAGCTGTTCGTGTGACGAAACCCAATCGCCTGCGATCGCCGCCGAACCGAGCGAAAGTTCGCCGCAGAGAACGGTTGCCGCGACGATTTCTGCAAATTTTCTCACCTTATCTTTTCCGTAACAACCGAGCATTTCGAGGCATTCGCGCTGTGTCGGCAAGCTTGTGCCGCCGCCGTAAGTTGCGACAATTAAAGAGGGAATCGTCACCGAAAAGTAATAATCGCCCGATTTCGTGACTTCTGCATAAACCGCTGCCGCCGAACTTTCCGCGACATTTGCAACGTCTTGACCGCAAGCGATAAACATTGCCGTGATGCCGTTTGCAGAATGTGCGCCGTTGTTATTAACGCCCGCAAGATACGCGCCGAGTTGAGAAGTAAGTCTGGCTTCAAAAAGTTTTTCGACGGAAATATGCATTATTTCCAATAGTTTATCTTTTGAAATCGTTGCTTCGGCAATAACTTTCTTTCCGCGTGTGTGAAGCGTGTTTACCCACGAAGTCTTTTTGTCGGTCGCCATACTTCCTTCGAGCTGATAGCGTTCGATCTCGGGATAAACCGACATTATCCAATCGCAAGCGGCTTTCGTCGCTTTGCCGACCATATTTTGTCCTGCCGCATCGCCCGTCGTGTAATTAAAACGCAAATACAAAAAACGGCTCGCTGGAAACTGCTGAATGTCGCGAAGTTTTCCCGCGCTCGTCGTCGATTCGGCTTTTTTCTTGATTTTATCGAAGTTTTCTTTTACCCATTCGCCGAATTTATTTGCTTCACGCGCCGATTTGAAAACGAAAGCCGGAGCGCGCTGCATCGCGTCGTCAACGACTGTGACGGTCACGCCGCCTGATTCTTTCAGCAATTTCATTCCGCGATTGTAGCTTGCGACCAGAGTTCCTTCGGTCGTCGATAAGGGAACAAAAAATTCGCCGTTTGCGTGTTCGCCATTGACGAGAAGCGGACCTGCAAGACCGATCGGAACTTGCGCAACGCCGATAAAATTTTCGATGTTTCCGGGCAAAACCGACGGATCGAAAGAAAAACTGCCGACGTGATCGAGTTCGGCAGTTGTTTGTTGTTTCACAAATTCGCGCCGCTTTTCGGCGGCTTCGTGCGTGTAATCGTTTTCTTTATTACGCGGAATTTTTGCGGACATAGATTGTAGAAAAGGGAACGCGGATTTGGCGGATTTGGCAGATTTTACGGAAAATAATTTTATAAATAATCCTGCTAAATCCGCCTGATTCGCCAAATCCGCGTTCAAAAAGTGACTAAAAAACCAACGTTTGAATCGCGTGCGGCAAAATCTCGACTTCTGCGCTTTCCGTTCCGATCACGTAATTGTATTTTACGGGTTTGTCGCTTTCGTTCATCACGACCGTGACGATTATGCCGTCGGGATTTTGAAACGAAGTCGTCAAAAGCTGGCTGCGGCTCGCGGCGGCGGCGATTCTTTTTGCGCCGGGTTTGATGAATTTCGAAAAATGTCCGATGTAGTAATACGAATTCGTGTAAATGAGTTCGCCCGTTTTCGTGTCGGCGTGAATCGGCGCGAAGCAGAAATTGCCGACGTGATTCGGTCCGCCCGTTTCATCAAGCAGCAAATTCCAATCCGTCCAACCGACCGTTCCGTCGTTGAAATCGTTAATCATCGAACGCCCGTATTTTTCGCCCCAACCCCAAAAATAATATTTCGCCGCGTCGAATCTTTCGACCGTTCCTTCGGTAAAAATCAAATTTTTGTCGGGATACATTTGATTGACGAGCGCGACGTTTTCAAACATCATTTGCCCGCCCGACCAAGGTTCATACCAATGAAAACCGATTCCCCAAACGTATTTTGCGGCTTGCGGATCGTCTAAAATCGTCGAAACGCGGTGCGAGATCAGATCGCGGTTGTGATCCCAAACGATGATCTTTTTATCCTGCAAACCGTTTTTCCAAAACGTCGGTCCGAGATTGTTTTTCAGAAAATCGCGTTCTTCTTCCGCCGTAAAAATGCACGATTCCCAAGTCTGCGTCGCCATCGGTTCATTTTGGATCGTCACGCCCCAGATCGGGATTCCTTCCTTTTCCATTCCTTTAACATATTTGACGAAATAATTTGCCCAAGGCTGATAAAATTCGGGCAAAAGTCTGCCGCCTTTGAGCATATTATTGTTGCTTTTCATAAACGCGGGCGGCGACCAAGGGCTTGCGAACAGAGTCATTTTTCCGCCTGCCGCTTGCATTGCGCTTTTGATTAAAGGAATGCGAATTTGTCTGTCGTGTGCCAGATCGAAGGTCTTAAGTTCTTTATCGCCTTCTTTTATGTATGTGTAACTGCCGCTCGAAAAATCCGAACTGTGAATCGTAAGGCGTCCGAGCGTGTAGCCGATTCCTTTGTCCTTGTCGAAATATTTTTGCAGAAATTCCTTTTGCTTTTCCTTTGAAAGCTTCGCAAAAGTTTCCGCCGTCGCATCGGTAAACGCGCCGCCGATGCCGAGAAAAGTTTGAAAGCTTTTGTTCGGATTAACAAAAACGCTGATCTCGCCTTCGAGCGGCTGACGTTTTTCGGCAAAAGCGGATTTCGCCGTTTCGCTGATGCGCTGATTCGTGTTTTCCGCCGTCGAAAAAACGGTCACGCTTTTTCCTTTCGTCGAAACAGGTTTGCGGTTGGTTTGCCCGAAAATCGGCAAAGTTAAAGAAAGCAAGACAATTAAAAAGATTAATTTTTTCATTGGTTTTGTAGAAAATTGGGAAATAAAACGTAATTTGAATTTTAATTGCAGTTTGCCAACTGTTCAATTTCAGTTATGCGAAAATATATTCTTAAAGACCTTTTGTCTTTTAAATTTCTCTACGGTTAAAGCGTGCAATCGTTTCGGGCGTAACTTCGATATTTCTTCCTAACATATCTATAATTTCAGCAATCTGTTTATTCGTTAAATTGCAGGAGTGGCATTTGAAAGTCCATTTGTCGATTTTTATATACTTTGACTCAAAATAATCATTCCATTTCAAAGAATCGCAAAACGGACAGCGCAAACCGAGTAGCAACAAAATCGAAGCCAAAACAAAACTTACAATTAAAACTAAAAAACCGTATTTTTTTTCAAAATTACTGCCGACAGAAACGATCAAAAAAAGTAATCCGCCAATCCAAACAACATTGCCGACAACCAGCATGATGAATCTGTTTTCATTATCGCGCAAAATTCGGGTTCTGTTCTTTTTGCCTAAAATAGACTCTTTATTTAGATCAATTTCTTTGCTAAACATTTGTATCAAATACTTTACCAAAATAATCGGTGGTTTCGTTCAATAATTCTTTACGGTTTATTCGTTAATTTTCAAAGCAATGCAACTATTGATTTTATAACCGATCAAACCGAAAAATCCGCCGAAGCGATTTTGGAGTTTTTGAAAGATACATAATTGGGTTTAATTTATTTTCCGAATTTTATAGTTTCAAATATCTTCATTGCGGTTTCTCTGTGTTCTTTGCTTCGACTATAAGTCCAAACTGTAAGATTGTCATTATTATTATTAACTACCGGAACAAATAAAACTGCTCCATACAGTAAATCTTTTCTCTCTGGAAAATCGCTTTCACCAAGGTAAGTGATAATTTCTGCTTTTCGGCTATCAATTTGGGTTTCTACAATTTGAAATTCTTTTCTGTTGGAATACTCACCTTTACGCGAATCGGATTCTTTGCCGCTAGCCCAAAATAAATCAAGAGAAATAAAAATATCGTTATTGCGATAATTTTTTGCACATGAGTCTATTGGCTGAATTTCTATTTCTTTAAAGTCTGATGGTGCATAAAAAGATAAACCGCAATCTTCA
>DAITPE010000124.1:0-11724 GCA_036833775.1 Pyrinomonadaceae bacterium
ACGGCTACGAATTCTTATGTGTTTTACGGCATTTCGACCGGACAATGGCTGATCAAATGGTTATTTATTATCGGAATAATCTTGGGTTTATCGCGCGTTGTTTTCATCGGATTCTTGGCTTTGATTCAATTTTTGCGTTCGCGTAAACGCGACGAAGATCATTTCGGCGAAAGTTACAAACCTTTCGTTTCGGTCGTCGTTCCTGCTTTCAACGAGGAAAAAGTTATCAGCCGCACGATCGAAAGTCTTTTGAATTCCGATTATGAAAACTACGAGATCATCGTCGTTGACGACGGTTCGACCGATCAGACGTTTGAAATCGCGTCGAAACTGTTCGGCAATCACGAAAAAGTTTGGCTTTACCGCAAGGAAAACGCCGGAAAAGCTGAAGCGTTGAACTACGGTTGGCAGCGAGCCGAAGGCAAGATCATTGTCGCGCTCGATGCCGATACTATTTTCAAACCGAACACTATTTCCGAACTCGTCAAGCGTTTTGCAGACGAAAAGATCGGCGCAATTGCGGGAAATGCGAAGGTCGGAAACCGCATCAATCTCGTCACGAAATGGCAGGCTTTGGAATATGTCACGTCGCAAAATTTCGACCGCCGCGCGTTTTCGCTTTTGAACTGCATCACGGTCGTGCCGGGTTCGGTCGGCGCGTGGCGCAAGGGAGTTTTGGAGAAAACCGGCGGATTTTCAAACGATACTTTGGCGGAAGATCAGGACTTAACGATTCAGGTTCGCAAATTGGGTTACGAGATCGGCTACACGGAAAACGCGATCGGTTTAACCGAAGCACCCGACACTTTGCGCGGGCTTGCGAAGCAGAGATTTCGCTGGTCTTACGGGACTTTGCAATGTCTTTGGAAACATAAGAACGCGCTTTTCAATCCAAAATACGGGACGCTCGGATTCGTGGCGATGCCGAATGTCTGGATATTTCAAGTTCTCTTTCCGTTGATTTCGCCGCTGATGGATTTGATGTTTGTCTGGACTTTCGTTTCGGCTTTGCTCGGTTATTTGGAGCATCAACACGAATATTCGCCGACGAATCTGACCGCTGTGATGCTTTATTACGCGATGTTTCTGGTGGTCGATATGCTCGGCGCGTCGTTTGCGTTTTTGCTCGAGAAGCGTGAGCAAAGTTCGCTGTTGAAATGGCTTTTGATCCAGCGTTTCGGGTATCGTCAGATCATTTATTACGTGATGGTCAAGTCGATCGTGACGGCAATTTTCGGAAGCATCGTCGGTTGGGGCAAGCTCGAACGCAAAGCGACGGTTTCGTCGGTCGAATTCACTCCTAAATCATCTAAACAGACAATAACCGGATGATTTAGGGCGAAGCCCAAGCCTATATGCACGAAGCCCGCGTCTATATACACGAAGCCCACGCTTATATGCACGAAGCCCAAGCTTATATGTACGAAGCCCAAGGCTATATGCACGATGCCAATGGTCACTTGTGCGAAGCCAAAGCTTATTTGCACGATGACAACGGCAACTTGCGCAACGACAACGGTCACTTGCTCGATGCAAGTCTTAACTTGTGCGAAGCAAACGCTTACTTGCACGAAGCGGACGGCAACTTGCACGAAGCGGACGGTCACTTGCAAACTCAATTGATCGGTTTTGTGATGAAAGTCGGATGAATCGAATCGCTTCGGTCGGATTCGTTTACCTTGAATTTCGTTTTTATCAGGGAAAACCCTAATATGTTTTATCTTTTTTTCTAATTTTATTGCGCTGCGCCGGGTGCGATAATCGATTTATTCAAAACCCGATAAAAAGTGGTTGGAAATCTGTTTCGTAAAATCATTTGATTCGAATATGCAGCCGATTTTCAATCACTTTTTAATTCCCGTTACAGCCGAACGGAAAGGGTTTTCGGTCACTTATAAAATTTTCCGACAGAACGCCAAAAATTATTTTTTTTATCAGAGGTGTGAAATGATGCAGGAATTTTATCGAACTGGGGACAGTAACAGAGATTCTAAACCGCTGATCTTAGTTGTCGAAGACGATGACGACAGCCGGCAGATGTTGAAGTTTATGTTGGAAACTTGGGACTTTTCCGTTTTGGAAGCGGCTGACGGAATCGAAGCCTTAACGCTCGGCAGCCGGATGCAGCCGAATTTGATCTTGATGGATGCTCGTCTGCCCGGTCTCGACGGTTTTCAGGTCACGAAAAGAATCCGCGACGATGCTTTTATCAAAGATACGCCGATCTTTTTCATCACGGGTTGTGCCGAACTTATGTATAAAAAAAGCGCGATCAATGCCGGAGCCAACGAATATTTCACGAAACCCGTCGAATTCGACGAATTAAAATTGAAGATAGACAAATATATCAGCCGCGAGATTCAATAAAATTAAGCAATCCGTCAAAAACCTTTCATTTCTCTTAAATTTGAATTGATGATATAAGTATTACAATTTCGAATCATTCTTTTTAACAGTCAATCCAGTTTCAAAAACCAACCGGGGTAATGTGCGCGAATGGGAATTTTTTCAGAAAGTGAAGACTCGGAAGCCAATTATTTTTTGGTCATCGGTATCAGCGCACCTGCAAACGACATCGAGACTTTAAAGGAAACTATCGCGTCGCTCGCGCCGCAGGCTCAGATCGAATTCATCAAAAACTTAAAACTTCCGCAGAAAAAAGAATCGATCGAACTGATTCGTGAAACACTCGAACGAAGTTTGGCTGAAGCTGAACGCGTTCGTTCCGAGGCGATCCTGCGCGAATCGGAAGAAAAACTCCGCGCTTTTATCAGCGCGACTTCCGACATCGTTTACGAAATGAGCGCGGATTGGCAAACGATGCTCTCGCTCGACGGCAAAGAATTTATTGCTTCGACCGAAACTCCGCGCGTCGATTGGACGGAAGAATATATTCCCGCAGACGAAAAAGCGCGTGTCTGGGCGGCAATTAATAAAGCGATCGAAGAGAAAAGTTTTTTCGAACTCGAACATCGCGTATTTCGCATCGACGGTTCGATCGGCTGGACATTTTCGCGGGCGATTCCGCTGTTCGGTTTGACGGGAAAGATCGTCAGATGGTTCGGCACGGCAAGCGATATTACCGATAGAAAACAGTTCGGTGAAGCTCTGGGCAACAGCGAACGGATGTTTTCGACCTTGATCGAAAATGCGCCTTTCGGCATTTACGTGATCGATTCAAAATTTACGATGCGAATGATAAACGCAGGTTCGAGAGCCGTTTTCAGCGGCATCGAACCGCTCATCGGACGCGATTTTGAAGAAGTTTTACGCATCGTTTGGACCGAGCCTTTTGCCACCAAAGTGATCGATCATTTCCGCACCGCTTTGGAAACGGGCGAATCTTACATTTCGCCGACGATCATCGAATTAAGGGCGAATATCGATGAAATTCAGGCTTACGATTGGCAAGTTCACCGCGTCACATTGCCCGACGGAAGCTTTGGCGTGGTTTGTTATTTTTACGATCTTTCCAAGCAAAAACGTCTCGAAGCCGCACTGCTCGAATCGAAGGAACGGCTGAGCATCGCCGTCGAAGCCGCCGAACTCGCAACTTGGGATTGGGATTTACAGACGAACGAAATAATTTGGAACGAACGTCATTTTTTGATCTTCGGCATCGAACCGAGCGGGCAATCTCAAAACCCCGAATCTTTCTTTCAATTCGTGCATCCCGAAGACCGCGACCGGCTCGGCAAACGCCTAAAAAAAGCAATCGAAACGAACACGACCTTTGAAGCCGAATTTCGCATTATTCGCGCCGATAAAAAGACAAGATGGATGGAAGGCTACGGTCACGTCGTCGAAACTTTGAAGGGAAAACCGATCAGAATGTCGGGCGTGATGAGCGACATTACAAACCGTAAAAACTCCGAAAAGACCGAACACGAAAAGGAAATGCTCGAAAAAATGGTCAATGCGCTCGAAGACGAACGCCGCCGCATTGCCCGCGACCTGCACGACGAACTCGGTCAGCTATTGACGGCGTTGCGTCTGAAACTCGAAAACGTCAAAAATCTCTGCACCGATCATAGAGAACTTTGCGATCAAATCGACGAAACGCAGCTTCTCGCCAAAAAGCTCGACGACGGTGTTGATTTTCTCGCGTGGGAACTGCGTCCGGCTTCGCTCGACGATCTCGGATTATATGCCGCGCTCGACAAATACGTTCACGAATGGTCAACATTTTCAGGCATTCCGGCAAGCTTGTTTTCAACGAGCATCAAAAAAATGCGTTTCGCCTCTGAGATCGAAACCAATCTTTACCGCATTGCGCAGGAAGCCTTAAACAATGTTCACAAACACGCCGAAGCCAAAGCCGTCGAAGTTTTACTCGAACGGCGCGAAAACAACATCGTTTTGATAATCTCCGACGACGGCAAAGGTTTTGACATAAATAATCAAATGCCGCCCGTCAAAGGAATCGGTTTGGTCGGGATGAAGGAACGCGCCGCTTTGGTCGGCGGAAGTTTGGAGATCGAATCCGAAACGGGCAAAGGAACGACCGTTTACGCACGCGTTCCCGTTTCGATATTCGAGGAGGAAGCGAATGGATAATAAGATCAAAGTTCTCATCGCCGAAGACCACAACATCGTCCGCGAAGGTTTGAAAATGATCATCGATTCTCAACCCGATATGGAAACCGTCGGCGAAGCAAGCGACGGACGCGAAGCCGTCGAACTGGCGCGAAAGCTAATTCCCGACGTCGTTTTGATGGATATTTCGATGCCCAATCTGAACGGTTTGACCGCCGCCGCACAACTCAAAAGAATCGCGCCGGAAATCAAGATTTTGACGCTGACACGTCATAATGATTCGGCGTATCTTTCCGAATTGATTCAGGCGGGCGTGAACGGTTATGTGCTGAAACAAAGCTCGGCAAAAGAATTGATCCGCGCAATTAGAACTATCGCGGCAGGCGAAAATTTTCTCGATCCGGCGGTCACGGATAAAGTTTTCGCGGCATTTACCGAAGGCGGAAAAAACACAAACTTGCGCGGCGAGAAACGCACCGCCAAGCTCACCGAACGCGAATCCGAAACACTGCGCCACGTCGCGCTCGGTTACAGCAATCGTGAAATCGCCGATAAATTCGGAATTTCGGTAAAAACCATCGAAGCGCACAAAGCCAACGCGATGCAAAAATTAGACTTAAAAAACCGCCGCGATATTATCAATTACGCGATTCTTCAAGGCTGGATGCAGAATCAATAAATTTTATACTAACGTAAGTTTAACAAGCGTTTCGACGTGATGCGTTTGGGGGAAAAGATCGACCGCAACGATCGATTCGATTTCGTAGCCGCCGTCGATCAAAATTCTCAAGTCACGCGCCAAAACCGACGGTTCGCAGGAAACATAGGAAATTTGTCGCGGTTTAAGGCGTAAAATCTCTTCGATCGTTTCTTTTTCCGCGCCGGTTCGCGGCGGATCGAGTAAAACGAAATCGATATTTTCCAGAGTTGAAGCATTTTCGATGAGCCATTCGCCGACCGATTCGGCAAAGACTTCGGCGTTTTCGATGCGGGCGTTTTCGATATTTTTTTGTGCAAATTCGATCGCCTTTCGATTGCCTTCAACGCCTGTAACTCTTTCAAATTTTCTCGCTAAAGGAAGCGTAAAAAGCCCTACTCCGCAATAAAGATCGAGCGCGTGTTTGCCCGAAATATCGCCGACGGCTTTTTCGATCAAAGTGTTGATTAAAAACGGATTGCCTTGAAAAAAACTATTCGCTGAATAAAGATATTGTTCGCCGTAAGCCGAGAAAACTAGTTCTTCGGTCGGTTCGACGAGTTCGTCGGAATAGATCGAAACTTTGCCGTCGGAATTTGCGGCTTCGATCTCGACCCGATTTGACCAGAAAGTTTCCCATTCGACCGTTTTGCGTAAATCTTCAAGCGTTTTCTGCAAATCTTCGGTCAGAATCGGACAATTTTCAACGTCGATTATTTCGTGCGAATTGCGCTTAAAATAGCCGATCTTGCGGCGGCGCGTGTCGAGATGCCAAGCGGCGCGGGCGCGGTAATTGAATTCGCGCGGACTGCCGATAATTTCGATTTCCTTTTCGAGTTCGATCTTGCCGATGCGTTTCAGGCAATCTTTAATGATGCCGACTTTCACGGAAAGCTGCGCCTGATAATTCATCTGCTGAAAATCACAGCCGCCGCATTTGCCGAAATATTGGCAAGGCGGTTCGACGCGTTCGGGCGAAGGTTTTAAAACTTCGACGACCTCGGCAAACGCGATCTTTCCTTTTTTTTGATTGATCTTGACCTTGACGACATCGCCCGCCGCCGTGAGCGGCACGAAAAACGTCATTTTTTCCGCGAAACCGATGCCCAAACCTTTCGGCACGATCCGTTCTATTTTAAGTTCGTAAATTTCTTCGTTTCTCAATTTGTTTTTTTCAACGTAAAATCGCCGTTTGCCAGCGAATCGCGCAGTGCTTGCAGGTCGGAAACGTCTTTGTAGCTGAGCGTAAACATCAGCGCGTATCCGTTTCTGACCGTCGCATACATACGTTTTTTGGCTTCGCTCGTTTCGATGTCCAAAAATGCGAACTGCTTTTTGCCGAGCTGTTCGGCATCGGTTTCGGAATATTCGAAATCGGCGGGAAGCTTTGCAAGTTTGAAAGTTTGACGCATTGCGTTGAAATAATCAACCGCGTCTTTGATTTGCGGATTCGCGCTCAAATCTTCGACCGAGATTCGCAGGATCGCGTTTTCCTTCGTTTCCGTATTTAAATGATACGCCGTCAGCAAAACCTTGACGCGATCGACGGCTTTCTTCAAATTAGCCTGATTTTGCGGATTTGCCGCGTCGGGTGCTTTCAAACGCAGGTCGATTCCCTGTTTCAGAAGTTCGTCTTCGATGTCAGATTCGGAAATTCCCCAGCTTTCGGGAAAAGTTATCTCGAATTTATATTTTTCGTTCGTGTAGGTTTTGCCGTCGAGCTTTCCACCGTTTTCTTCTGCTTTCGAGCCGATTTCCGTTCCCTGTTTGACGGGAACTCCGGCGGGAATATTGTCGGTTTTCGGCTTTGATTTTTGGGCAGATACGGAAACGGCGGCGGCGAACAATAAAACAAATGCAAATTTCTTCATAAATAAAACAAACTAAAACTCGGAATTTCCGCTTCTTCCCTGAGTTTTTTGATGAGCATCAATTCAAACGTGTGTTCGTAAACGTCCTTTTTCATTTTTGCTTGATAACTGCTCAGATGTTCGGCGGTTTCTTTTTTCAATTTGTTTAGATGCGCGGAATCGGCATTTGTTACCAAAGCCTCGTCGAGAAAATTTTCGATCTCCGTCAGATTCTTTTCGATGCCTTCCGTATCGCCGTTCAGAGTTTGCTTTAAATCATTCAGCCGCGAAACGGCGCGTTCGATCGCTTCACGTAAAGATTCGTTTTTTACTTCCTTTAATTGCGCGATCACGCCGTCGATGTGCGTTTCGATGCCGTTTTCGGAAAGCGTATCTTCAATTATTTTTTCGCTTGCGCCGTTTGCTTTGCCCGTCTGCGTTTCGAGCCATTCGGCAAACTGCGCTTCGACTTCCTCTTTGCAATACGCGATACTTTTGATGCTTCGTTTGCGGTTCGGCTGTGCGTCAACCGTGTCGAAAACCTTTTCAATGCCGCGCAAAACGATGCTTAAAGGAATCTCGCGTTCCTGCCAAGATTCTATCAAAGCCCAATCGAGCGGCGAAAGCAGGAGATTTTTCCCGCGCCGACGAATAAAGGTTTCTTCTATTTCGGTAAAATAATTGTAGTAATTCAAAACAGTGGATAGCTGAAAACGGATAACGGATAACGGATAGTGAATATCTTATAACTGTTTTTTCACTATCACTTATCCGTTATCCGTTATCACTTAAAATCTGATCTTCATCTTTTGCAGGGTTCGCAAATCTTCGTCGCTCAATTCGTAATCAGTTTCGGTCGGTTCGGTTTCGCTTTCCGCACTTTTGCCGATCTCCTGCAAACCGATTTCGAGTTTCAAGGTGAGAATCGGCTCGAAACCGATGTCCTGCAAATTTTCGACGGCTAATTTCACGCCGTGCGAACGTTCGACCGCCGCGTTGATCGCTTCGCCGAGAAAGTTTACGGCTTCTTTTGTTTTATCGTCCAGTTCCATTTTGCTCAAAAGGAAATGCTACGCGAGCCGCGCCGATTAGTCAAAAAAAGACAGGCAATAAACCTGTCTTTCCTTCTCTTAACTATTTTTTTTTTGACGAATTAAAATTTTCCTCGCGGTGCGTAATCGTATTCAGCCGAACCGCCTAAGCCGCGATAATACCAAGTGTATTCATACTTATAACGTCCATAGAATCCACCGTAGCTACATTCGGGGTTTGAAGGATGAAAACCGCTGAATATATTTCCGAGTTCGTAATCAATATCCAATTCGACGATATGCGGATCGTAAACACCGTTGACACCCGGACGCGCCAAGGTTACCGCTTCCGAATCCCAAGCAAATTCGTGCATTTGTCCGTTCGGATAACTCGTTCGCGTTTCTTTACTTTGCGTGAACGGGTAATGCGGTCCGGCTAAATCTGACGAAGAACGCCACAGTGGAAACGGCGGCTCGGGAATCGGATACAAGGCATTTCTGATGGCATAGATCAAATCGTTATCGGCTTGAAAGTAAAGACGATTATATTCACCGCCGCCGCAGCTCGAACCGTTTGCGCCGTTTATGGCATAAATTTTTGTGACGTGATTCAACGCCATATCGTGGTTAGTTCGCGGATTGACCGTCGGATTATCTCCGCATTTACCCATTTCATGACAACTTTGCCCCGAAACGTAAATACACGAAGGTCCGTAATAATTGATCGGATGCACGTAACAACCGTCATTACAACTGCTGCCTACTTCGTTCAGCGTGTGACAGCCGAACCCCTGATCATCTTCATCACCATAGTAAGTATAATCGTGAATCACCGTATAATCGGGTGTCATAAATGTCCGTCGTCCGAGCAGATCGGTAATGGTCAAAAACACGCCTTTTTGCGATGGCGACAGATAACTCCAAGCATGTGCGCCATTTGTATAACCATATCTTTGCGCGTATGTATTCATCAGCCTGTCACGATTCGTCTTCAGCGAAGCCATTGCCTCGGCGTGTGTTATTTCGGTTTGCGCAAAACTGACCGAAACCGACAAAACCGCCAATAAAATCAATAAACGAAGGGTAATTTTCGCGGCTTTTCCGACATTGAATGAAAAACCGCCAACTGCCTCAAATAAAGTTGACATTACTTATTTTCCTCTTTTGAAAGTTAATCTGGGTAGAACTTGATAGCTCAGAAGTGTAGGTTATCGCCGATCAAAATGCAATATTTTTTTATTTTCACGCGCGATCAGTATAAAAATTTATTTTATTTCTGCAATACGGAAAACTCTGTGCTAATCTGTGAAAACTTCTACGGCATTATCAAATTTTAAGGAAAGTCCAACTATCCGAATCTTTCGGCTTCGGATACTACCAAAACTATGAATCGTATCAAATTAATTTCGACAATCTTTTTATTATTGTTCGCAGGTATTTCGGCGGTTTCGGCGCAGACATCGGCGTTTTCGTATCAGGGCAGATTAAACGACAACACGCTTCCGGCAAACGGGACGTATGAAATGGAGTTCAAGCTTTTTGATTCGGCAAGCGGGGGAACGCAGGTTGCCTCGACGATCACGAACAATTCGGTGGCGGTGCAGAACGGGATTTTCAGCGTGACGCTCGATTTCGGTGCAAATCCGTTTGCGGCGGGCGCGAATCGTTTCCTTGAGATCGGCGTTCGCAAAGCGTCAGACCCGCCCGGATTTACGACGCTTGCACCGCGCCAGCAGTTGACGAGTTCGCCCTATTCGCTCAAAACCATTTCGGCTGATCTGCTTTCGTCCGCCTGCGTCGGCTGTGTGACCGATCCGCAGATCAGCAGCATCAGCGGTTCGAAAGTGGTCGGAAACGTCAACAGCGCAAACTCGGCGGCGGTCGCAGGAAGCGCGACGATAGCGGGAAACGTGTCGGGTATCGTTGACGTTATCCACGGCGGAACGGGCAGTTCGACCAAGAGTTTCGTCGATCTTTCGACCGATCAAACCGCGATCGGCGGCAACAAAACATTTACGGGAAACGTGACGGTCAACGGTACGCTCAACTTCGCGCTCGGACAGACGGCAACGACCGTTTACGGAACTTCGACTTTGAGCGTCACACCGTCCACCACGTTTACGATCATTCCCGGTATGACGCAAACGGTCAATGTTCCGGCGGGCTACAAAGCGTTGGTCATCGCGGACGGCGGTATTCAAACGACTTCGAGTGTGGCAGCGGGATTTTCGACGATCGACGTGGCATTGCATATCGACGGTTTTTTAGTCGGTGCAGGCGGTTACAAACGCGTTATTGCAATGAATAACGGCGGAAATGCGAATTCGATTGAAAATTGGAGTCTTTCTTCGGTGCAGACATTAACGGCAGGTTCGCACATATTCACCGTCCGCGCCGCCGGAACCGGAGGCATCAGCGCAACCGCCAACGTCAGCGGAGATTCCAGCACCGTCCTGCAAGGCGAACTGACCGTCATTCTCATCAAAAACTGATAACGGATAGGTGATAACGGATAACGGATAACGGATAACCGAACAAAAAAAACTCCCCTCCTTAGAAAAGGAGGGGTGGCTGACGTTTCGGCAGACGGGGTGGTTGGTTCAAGTTTAATAACTCGATTGACTAAACTTAAGATTTAACCACCCCGTCGCTTCGCGCCACCCCTCCTTCAAAAGGAGGGGAGTTTTTTTTGCATTAAAAATAATCCTAACTCGGCGGAGTCGGCGGCGGATTTTGGCTGCGTTTCGGTGCGCGGTCGAGGTGCGAAGCGACCTGCCACGACGCGAGTTTGGCGGCATTGGCGCGGTATTTTAATTTGACTGCCTTTCCGCGTTTTCTCGAATACTCCATAATTTTGCGAAACGAATCGATCATTCCGCCCGTGCCTTCGGCGTGTTTTTCTTCCGCTGCATCGTGGGCAAGCGCGGCTTGCTGAAACGCATCGCGGGCAACGAGAATTTCGGTCAATAATTCGGCGGGCAAACCTGCGGCGATAAGTTCGCCGCGAATCGATAGCGCGTCTGCCGCAAACGAAGTCGCCTTGGCGATCAGATTTTGATCGGTTCGCGGACGCGGCATTTTGAATTTTTCTTCCGTGCCTTCAATGTCATCATCGACGATCCCTGCCGCAAGGACGTATTGTTCGAGAATATCGATCAGATCATCGCGGCGATTTTCATAAATTTCCTGTGCCTGCCGTTTATTATCGAAACCCGAAGTCTGCTGAGCATCGAACGCGAGTATTTTGGCTTTTTCGGCATTTATCAACACGGTCAAATCCGCAACTTTGGCAATGCTTGAAAAGTCTGCGCCGTTTTCATTAAAAAACACCTCTTCGCGGTCGATCTTGTCCATTTTTCTACGAAATGCATCATTCATTGTAAAGATTCTCCTTATAAAAATTGTTCTATTTGTTTAACCCATAGGTTAAAGGTTGAAAGGTTCGTTTTTATCGAAAATCGTTCGTTTTTATCGAATTTCATTCGTTTTTATCGAATTTCACCCGTTTTTGTCGATTATCAATTCGTCAGAGTGGAATTTCATCCGTTTTTGTCGAATTTCATCCGTTTTTTGTGAATTTCATCTGTTTTTGTCGAATTTCATCCGTTTT
>DAITPE010000125.1:0-11687 GCA_036833775.1 Pyrinomonadaceae bacterium
TCCGCAGAAAACCGCACAAAAAATCGCCGAAATCATCAAAAACAAAAGCTGAAAATATAAATAAATTAAGAAATTTTCCGTCTAATCGGTCAGATTAATCGGTCAGTTTGAAAATATTTTATTCAAATTGCGTTAAACAATGTAAATATATGTTGACAATGGTTTGCAAAATATGCGATTTTAAATGGTGACGGCACATCACGTTGCCGAATCTCTTCGCCACCTAATGCACTAAAGTTTTCCGAAAGCAGCCTTTTTTTCGGCATTAACGTTGCGATTCAAGTAAGAAAAATACGAAACAGTTGTTTTGGCTTTGCATTCAGTTTGACCTATCAAATATGTCCCGTCTAAACAGTCAATCCGAAGGTGGCAAAAATCTTCTACAGCCGAAAAACTGTATCGCCCGATGTTAAGCGGACGAAAACTTACAAAACAAAAAAAACAAAAGATTGGCGTGAAAGCTAAAAGGAGTAGAAAAAATAATGCTGTTCGGTAAAAAGAAAAGCGTTGCCGGTTTGGATGTCGGTTCGAGTTCCATCAAAATGGTCGAGCTTGACGGTAAAGTAAATAGTCTGAATCTGGTCAGTTTAGGTTTTGAAAATCTGCCCGACAATACGATCGTTGATGGACAGATCATGGAGTTGAACACGGTTTCGGATGTTATTCTGAGCGTTTGTTCGAATCATCAGATCAATGCCAATCAGGTTGTTACGGGCGTGAGCGGACATTCCGTCATCATCAAAAATATCGTTTTGCCTCCGATGAGTCAGGAAGAACTGGAAGAATCGATTGACTGGCACGCCGAAGAACATATTCCATACGATCTGTCCGACGTAAACCTCGATTATCAAGTTATCGCCGAAACTGCGGAAGCCACACAAGTTCTCATTGCGGCTTGCAAACGCGAAAGAATCGACAACATCAAGCAGGCGATTCAGCTTGCCGGAAAATCACCGATCGTGATCGATGTCGATACGTTTGCGCTGCAAAATTGCTACGAGATCAATTATCAGCCGGACGCTTCGCAAGTCGTCACGCTCTTAAATATCGGTGCTTCGACGATGAATGTAAACATCGTCCAAGGCACGCGTTCGCTCTTTACGCGCGACATCACGGTCGGCGGAAGCCAGTTTACGGACGTTCTCCAAAGAAGTCTGGGTTTGAGCTTCCAGCAAGCCGAAGCCGTCAAACGCGGAGTTTCCGAAGCCGTCGAAGGTCTGGAAGAAAAATCCATCGAACCTTTGATGAGCAACGTGACGGAGATCGTCGCGATGGAAATTCAGAAAACATTCGATTTCTACCGCGCGACGAGCGAAGACAACGAAACTGTCGTTCAGAAAATTCTGATCTCGGGCGGCGGTTCAAAATTAGCAGGTTTGGCTGAAGACCTTTCAGCACGACTCGAATTGCCGGTCGAAGTTTTAGACCCGTTCAGAAACATTAAAGTTGATACACGCAAATTCGATCCCGATTATCTGAGCGAAATTATGCCCGAAATGGCAGTCGCCGTCGGATTAGCGGCAAGGGGAGTGGAATTAAGATGATTAAGATAAATCTTTTATATTCAGTAACAGAAAGACACAGCGGCGCGGCTGTGGCAGTCGAACGCAAGGTCGGCAGTCCGGCGACACGCTTGCTGGTGATGTCCTTAACAGTCGGATTCCTGCTTGCACTTATTTCAGGTTTTGACATTATCGACTCGAATTGGAAGAAAACCGATGCCGAAACACGGCTCGAAGAACAGAAACAGATCGCCGCACAGCTCGAATCCGTAATGAAAGAGCAGAAAGAACTCGAAGCGAAGATTCAAAACATCGATCTGAGAATCGACGCGATCAAGAAACTTCGCAATTCGCAAGCCGGACCGAGCGCAGTTTTGAACGCCTTGAGCGACAGAATCGCAATGAATTCCGATCTTTATCTCGAAAGCGTCGAACAATCAGGCGAAACTTTGACGATCAAAGGAAATTCGCTTGACGAAGCCGCGATCACACGCTTTGGCAGCAGTCTCGAATTCTCGAACGGACTTTTCTCGAATCTCAATATCGAAACACAGAGAAAAGAAGTTGCAACACAAACTTCGGCTCCGGCACCCGGACCGAACGGTCAGCCTGCCGAAGTACCGAAACTGCAAGTTGTAAACTTTACGATCCGAACATCTTACACGCCGTCAAAAGCAGGTTCGCCGGATGGAAATCCGACAACCGCGCAAAACGCACCGCAGAACGGCGCACCGAATCAGCCGGCGGCTCAGCCTAACAATGCCGCGCCGGCACAAGTGGCAAAAAACCAATAAACGCTTCCCGCATTATTTGATTGGTTGATTACAAAGAATAGAAGGTAACGACAAATGTTAGAGAAAATCAAAAATCTACAATGGTATCTGCAACTGGTTATTTTGGTCGTCATTGCGGCAGTGATCTACGGATGCGTCTATAATTTCGTGACCAGCGGAACCCGCGCCGAAGTCCAAAATCTGAACGATCAGATCTCGCAATTGCAGTCGAAAAACGAAGCGGCACGCGTAGCAACGCAGCGCATCAACGAATTTCGTTCGCTTTACGCCAGCAAATCGCAGGAATACGACGAATTGAAGGTTCTTTTGCCCGAGCAACGCGAAATCACCAACGTGTTACAAGGTTTACAGAATACAGCCGGAGACAGCCGCCTGCTCGTGATGAGATTCAGCCCGCGCGACGACGCACAGCAAGATTCGATCATGGCAAAACCTGTCGAAGTCGAAGTTGACAGCAATTACAACAATTTGCGCGCTTTCTTCGATAAAATGGCAAAACTGCCGCGTATCGTTTCGGTTACGGATTTCAAGATCAACCAGTTGGAAAAGCAAACGGCGGAAAAAACTCTCCACGCACAGTTTTTACTCACCGCTTACTATGCCGCACCGGAAAATCTGACTCCGCCGCCGGCGAACGGAAAACCGGGCGCACCTGCTCCGGCAAACGGACAGCCCGCAGCTCCGGCAGCACCTGCCCCGGCACCAGCCGCGAAATAGTCTGATTCCGCAAACTTTATAAGTATTAAGAGAGAAAAAGCCATGATGAATAGATCAAAAATTTTACGAATCCTGAGTTTAAGCCTGACGGTCGCCGGTTTTGTGACCTTGAGCGGAAATTTTACGCAGAGTTTCGGGCAAACAGGCGGAAGAGACCCGTTTGGTCAAGCACCGTATAACAAAAAGAAAGATGTTTCGGTCGCCGCGCCCGCAAATCCGGCAAATACTCCGGCAAAACCAAAACCGGAGAAAAAACTGCCGCCGCCAATCGTTCCTGTTTTGGCTCCTGACATTAATGCCCGCATCAATTATTACAAAAGTGAGCGTCAGCGTGCCGCCGAAAACGGTTTGCCGCTTCCGAAAGTGACGAGTGTTTTGACGCTGGATGAAATGTCGATCACCGGAATTTTCCGCACACCGCGCGGTTACGCCGCGATGGTCGAGGCAAAGCCGATCAAACTTTCATACACGATCTATCCGGGCGAAAAATTCTTCGACGGTCAGCTCGTCGCGATCGAAGAAAACCGACTTGTTTTTCGTAAAGTGACCAAGATGAGTAGCGGTAAATTTATCGCTTCGGTCGAAAATAAAGCTTTGCGTCAATACACCGATACGGAACAAATTCGCGGAACCGCTCCGGTTCAACCGACGGCTCCGGCAGAACGTCCGGCGGAAACTGCCAGCAATGCAACGCCTCAACCGTCAGCCGAAGGTAAACCGACCGCAAACGGTGTCGTTCCGACCACCGTGGTTTCGCCGCTCGACGAAATGAATCGTCAGCCGCAAACGCCTGAAAAAACCGAGAAATTGGACAAAAAAGGCAAGAAACCCGTCAAGGTTGCGAAAAACAAAAAATAACGATTTTTCTGAAAAAATTTCAATTCAGGACGATTTTTGTCCCGAAATCGTCCCATCAATTCAAATTTCAAATTTAACTTTAATCAAGTCTTTCAATAAAAGACTAGGATGAATTTTGTAACGGAGGAAACATGAATTCTCTACATAAACTTGGCGCGATCGGCAAAACAGCCCTTTTCGCTTTAATGATTGTCAGTATTTTAGCTGTTGCGGTGTCAGCACAAAAAGTTGCGCCGCAAAAAGAAGGAAAAAGATACGGTGATGCCGGATTTATGGGCGAACCGATCAATTTAAATGTCGTCAATGCCGACATCCGCGATATTCTCAACTACATCACCGAACAATACGGAATCAATTTCGTCATTGATAAATCGGTCAAAGACATTCCGGTGACGGTCAATGTCAGCGAAGTTCCGTGGAATATGGCACTCGATTCGATCTTGCAGTCGCAAGCACTCGGTGTGCAGGTAAACGGACCGATTCTTCGCGTCGCCGATTCAAAAACTTTAGCCGATGAAGGAATTATCGTTCAACGACAAAAAGATAACCAACTCGACACATCGCCGCTTTACACGGAATTTGTCCGCCTTAATTATGCCCGCGCTTCGGGAACTTTAACGAGTGAAGCAGGCGGCAGCGGACAAACCTCGACCGGCTCGTCAAACGCGGGCGGCGGCGGCGGAATGAGCGGCGGCGGGATGAACGGTTCGGATCAAGGCGTTTTGGGAATTATCAAAAGACGCTTGTCACGCCGTGGTTCGGTCGAAGTTGACGGACGCAGCAACACTTTAATTATCACGGACGTTCGTGAAAATATCGACGCGATTCGCCAGCTCGTGACATTGCTCGATCAGCCCGAACCGCAAGTCGAGATCGAAGCACGCATCGTCGTTGCAACGAGAAACTTCAGCCGCGATGTCGGTATTCAGCTCGGTGCGGTCGCTTTAGGCGCACGCAACAGCGGCGCAATCGGCGGCACGATGTCGCCGACCGGAAGCACGACTTTGCCGACCAACAGTTTGCCCGGCACCATCAGAAACCCGCAGCCGAACGGCGGATTGGCATCGGAAATCGCTAACACGGTTATCGGTTTGACCACGGGTGTTTTCGGAACGGCACAGATCAGCGCATTGATCACCGCCGGTGAACAGAAAGGCGAAGCAAAAATCATTGCAACGCCGCGCGTTACGACGCTGAACAATCGTCCGGCTGAAATCAAGAGCGGATCGAAAATTCCGGTCGTGACAGTTCAGGCAGGTGCTTCGGCAGGCGGCGCGGCAATCGCAACGACGGAATATGTCGATGTTCCTTTGCGCCTTGCGATCACTCCGCAGATCACTGATGTCGGAACGGTTATTTTGAATGTCGTTGCTGAAAACAGTTCGGCGGCAGCTACCGTCAGCGGTGCGCCTCCGGCAATCAATACGCAAAGTATGACAACGCAAGTTACGGTTCCCGATGGTGGAACGACGGTTGTCGGCGGCGTATTGTTCGACGATGAACGCGAAAATAAAAACCGCACACCGGGACTTTCGAGAATTCCGCTTTTAGGTATTTTATTCCAACGTAAATCGGTTCAACGCAATACGAACGAAATTCTTTTCTTCATCACGCCGCGCATCTATCGCCCGGACTTTGAAGGAAACCCGACACCGGGCAAAATCAGCAACGGAACGCGCTCGACTACGATCATCCAGCCTGTTCCGCTCGGCAACCCGCCGTCAAACTCGGATCCTGTTCTGCCGCAGACAAATAACAATGCGACACCACTCGTTCCGATCGTGCCGTCGGTCAAACCCGAAGCAGCTCCGAGCAGTTCAACCAAACCGTAATTTAGGTTAAACTGTCTCTGATGTTTAGAGAAGTTCTGCACAATGTATTGAATCGCACCGAGGGATGTTTAGGTGTTTTGATAATGGGAATAGACGGGATCGCCGTCGAAAGCGTCTGGAAAGACGGAGCAAAACAGGGAAATCTCGAAGTTGCTCTGGCTGAATTTACCGCACTGATGCGAAATGCGGATCGGACAAAAACCGATTCGCATCTCGGCGGACTCAGGGAAATGTCCATCGCCGGCGATCGTGCAATCTTCATTTTGCGTTCCGTGACGAAAAATTATTTTCTGGCAATGATTCTTTTGCCCGACGGGAATTTCGGACGCGCACGCTACGAACTCAGATGTGCAGAACTTCTATTAGTCAATGAATTGATAATATGAAATCCCGAATTTATGTTTCTTCAGTTTCCCGTCAGACGTGATTTGTTCTGACGGGAATTTTGTGTTTCTCGATCGCAATCTCACTGTTAAAACTCAGATTCTAATGTTTCTCACGAAACGGCTGCCGCAAATATTTCAAATCTAAAATAAAAAATCATTGATAAACAAAGTTTTTTCTGAAAAAACAAAAGGATTCAATCTTTTGTGAATTAGAATATTTTCTCCCGCGTAGATTCTGATTAAAAGTTAAGGTTTTATTTATGAATCGGAAAAGTAATAAAACAAGACAAAGCGGATTCAGTATTCCCGAATTGGTGGTAGTTGTTTTTGTGATTGCCATCATCGGGGTTTTGGCTCTGCCGCAGATCAGTGCATCACGCCGCGCATTCAGATATGCGAGTCTGCAAAGACAAATTTCCGCCACGATGAGCGAAGCGCGTCAGCAAGCAATGTCGCAAAGACGCGCGATTACGGTTCGTTACAGCGACAGTTTAAAGGAAACCGTGATTTTCGGCGGAAGCTACGGAAATTTCGGCGACGGAAACAATCGCATCGAATCGCTTTACGGTTCGGGAATCAGTCAAAACGAGATAGTTTACGGTCGCCCGACCGGAGTTCCGACCACCGCCCTTGATGACAGTTCTAATCTGACGGCGTTAAGTTCAGGGCAGGTCGATATTACTTTTCAGCCCGACGGTTCGGTGCTCGATGCGGGAAATAATCCGACGAACAAAGCGGTCTTTTTTTATCACACGAGAAATCCGGCGGAAATGTCATTTGCCGTTTCGGTTTTAGGCGCGGGCGGACGCGTGAAAATCTGGCGTTTTAACACGAGTTTAAATAAATATGTCGAATAAAAACGGTCAAAATTTTGATGAAAGATCGTTTCGAGAAGGTGAAAAAGGATTTTCGCTGATCGAAGCGATCGTGGCGATTTTTATTCTCACGATCGGCTTGATCGGAACCGCCGCCGCGATCACTTACGCGCTCGAATTCAGCGCGATCAGCCGTAATGTGACCAAAGCCAAATTAGTTGTTGTTGCGTCGATCGAAGAAGTCGAATCGATGCGAAATTCGCGGCGGCTCGATTTCAAACAGTTTGCAAATGCGGGAAGCGTTGACAATACGGGCGCGCCGAATCAGTTTATGGGATTCAGCAACGGATTCAAACAAGTTTCCAATAATCCGGGAAATGACGGCGTGAACGGAACGGACGACGATCTTTCGGTCGCACCGGGCGCAGACGGAAATTACGGAACGGCAGACGATGTGGTCGATCCGAATCTGGCGCGAAACGGCTTTTTGCGCGAGATCGTCATCACGAATTTAAGTGCGACGCTGAAAAAAGTCGTCGTGCGCGTGCAATACACGGGAAGCGGCGGAAAGGTCGGCGAAATTACGGGCGTTTCGTATTTGAACGACGAAGCGCGGATTTCGAGATAAAAGTTTTGAGGTTGTTTATGAAATTTGACGTGAAAAAGGAATTGCAAAACAGTTCTCAAAGAAAAAATGAAACAGGCGCGGCATTGGCGATTGCTGTCATAATTATTGCGATTTTGGCAGTTGTCGGCTTGACGGCTTTGGCGTTTTCATCGACCGAAGCGCGTGTCGCGGGCAGCGATCTTCAGCGCACACACGCTTTTTACGCCGCCGCCGCCGGAATGGAAAAGATGACGAATGATTTCAGCAATCTTTTCCGCAGTAAAATGTATCCGACCGCCGCCGATCTTAACACGATCGCGCTCGCACATCCGCCCGAACTTACGGGGGAAGGATTTACATTTAATCAAAGTATTCAGGAAGACTTGGCGCGTTTAAACGAACTTCGTGCGGCGCAAGGACTTCCCGCGTCGATCTATCCGCGTGTGAACATTCCCGACGGTCCATATTCGGGACTTTACGCGAGCATTATCCCGTATAAAATGCAATCGACCGCGACGCAAGGCTATTCAAAAGCGGAAGTAAAACTCGAACGCGAATTCAACAATTATCTCGTGCCGCTTTTCCAATTCGGAATGTTCAGCAACGAAGACATCGAAGTTCATCCCGGACCTTTGATGACGTTTAACGGGCGCGTTCATACGAATCAAAATCTTTACGCGCTGAGAAACACGAAATTTTTGAACCGCGTGACGATCGCCGGAGAACTCGTCCGCGATGCGACGCGCGGCGGTGAACCGAACAATTCGAGCGGAAACAACGAAGTTTATTTTCAGACGAACAACATCAATATCAGAAGCTCGCTCGGAAACGGCAGTGTGATGTCTTTGGGCGGATTAGTCGGCGGACCTTTTATTTCGGGAAGCGTTTTAGGACAGCGCGGATTTTTCCCCGACAGTCCGCTCGGTGTGGCAAATCCGAATTGGGAAACCGAATCCGTCAAGCCGATCGCGGCAGGCGTGCCGAATCGTTTCGGCGGACAGGTTTTTACGGGAACGACGGGCGCAACTTCTTTAAAACTTCCGCTCGAGATCGGCGGAAACAATCCTGCCGAACTCATCAAGCGTTCGATGCCGTATGACGCGGAAATTCTTGCCGAATCGCGTTATCACTCGAAAGCGCAGGTGAGAATTTTGATCGACGATTGGAACGCGGGCAACGGCGCGGCGAATGTTGCGGGAATTCCTGCCGGAAAAGGCGTTTTGCTGAAAAACGATGCGACGGGTTTCGATCCGATCCCTCTCGGCGGAGGTAATGCTCTGCGAAGAGTTTCCGATGGCGGCGCGTATCTCGATACTTCGACCATTTTGCAGAAGAAAAATCCGAACGGAAATTCGACCGATCCGGCGCAAGTCGTGCGCGGCGTGAAAAATACGACGCAAACCGTCAGCGGCGACGTGATTCCGGCAGGTTCGGGCATCGAAGCGCGGATTTACATCGAAGTTGTCAAACCCGACGGCACGACCGTTGACGTGACGAGAGAAATTTTGTCGATGGGAATGACGGTCGGCGAACCGAACGGAATCGTTTATTTACAACGTCCGTTGTGGGCGGCATTCGTGCAGGGAAGCCGCGACCGACAAGGCACGAACAATTTCGATCTCGTAAATTTAACAAGAAATTATCAAACGATCGCAGACGGTGAAATTACTGCGCCGACTGCGGCTTCATTTGCGGCGAATCGCGGTTATTTGAGTATGTCGATTGCCGCTTCAAACGACGACGGCGGAACTATCACGCGCGATTACACGCCGGGTTATGACAACGGAGTTTTGGTAAACGGCTACAATCAAATATTTCCGATCAATATTTACAACGTCCGCGAAGGTTGGGTACGCAGTTCTTTGAGCGAATACGATATTCACGAACGCGGTTTGATGAGCGTCATCGACATCAATATGCACAATCTGGCGCGTTGGCTCGACGGCGTTTACGACGGCAATTTGCTGCAAGGAACGCCCGCCGTCAGCACGAATATCAAAGGCGATGAAGGCTACGTCGTTTATATTTCCGATCGGCGCGGCGACAAAGTAAAGGATGAATTTTTAGCCGACGGAACGACTTTTCGAAGCACGAACGGCATCGTTGATAACGAAGACATTTACGGTCCGAACAGTCTTTTGGACAACGGCGAAGATGTCATCGATTTCGGTTGGAATGCGGACGGAACTTCAAAAAAAGGAACTTTGCAGAAAGACACGACGGAGTTGCCCGATTCGGGTGTTCTCGGCGTGACTCCCGCGACAAACGCATTGATCGCCGATAGAATTCCGCGTGCTTTGACGGTTTTACCGATCAATACGCCTTATTTCCGCCGTTCGGTTCGGCTTTTCGACGGCGAAACGCAAAGTTTTACCGCCGCCGCCGGAAAACTTTCGCCGACGAAAGGCATCACGGTTTCGTCGGAAAATATGATCTACATCTGGGGAAATTACAACACGACGGGCATCACGGGAATTCCGGTTGACGGTTCGACGCTGAACAACGGCGGATTTACGGGAGCGCAAGTTCCGTCTTCGATCGTCGCGGACGCATTTTCGCCGCTCTCGAAAACTTGGTTCGACGCGCTTTCGATGTTTTATCCCGAAGGCAGTTCGGACGGTCGAAATCTGGGCGGCGAACCTTATCGAATGGCGGACGATAATCTGCCGTCCGATTCGGCGGGAACTTCCGTGAGAACGGGCGTGATCGCGGGGAATACGATCTCGACTCTGACAGCCATACCCGGAAAAGACGCGACAGGTTTGCGGCGCAACGGCGGAATCATCAATTATCCGCGTTTTCTCGAACTCTGGAATTCGGCAGGCACGACGCACAGTTGGAATTATACGGGTTCGTTCGTTCCGCTTTTCCGTTCGACGCAGGCGACGGGACAATGGGAAAACAGCACTTCGATCACGTATTTGCCGCCGCGCCGAAACTGGAGTTTTGACGATACATTTTTAGCACCGCAAAAATTGCCGCCGGGAACGCCGTTTTTCCAATATGTGCAGGCGACCGGATTCCGTCAGAAATTGAACTGAGATTAAAACAATGCGAAACAAAAACGAACAAGCTGGCTTTTCGATAATGGAATTGATCGTGGTGATGGTGATTATGATGGTCGTCATCTCGGCGGTTTTCGCATTGATGCGCGGCACGATCATCGGCGCGAACGCAAATTATGAGGTGACGACGGCTTCGCAGAGTTTGCGAAACGCGCAGGAATACATTTCGCGCGACGCTTTGGTCGTCGGCGACGGTTTCAAAAGCGTTTCGAATATTTGGCTGCCGACGAGCTTTGTCACGAGGTATCTGACCGCGCGTTCGGCGGCAACGCTCGATCCGACCAATGCCGGATATTTGAGCGTCGGCTCGGTTATTTCCGACGATAATGTCGCGCCTGCCACAAATGTTTCAAACACAACACCGTCAACCACAGTTTTGCCGACGACGGACAGGATCACGATGCTCGCGGTCGATCCGAGTTTTTCATCCGTGCCGCTTCCGGCAAACAGCGCGAATGTGACGAACGGTGAGATCACGATTCCGGGCGGTGATACTTCGATCTACGCGGTCGGCGAAATTTATCACATTTCGGGCGGCGGCAACGGTTCTTTCGGGATCATTACTTCGATCACGAGCGGCAAGATCGTCTGGGGCGAGAGCGATGCTTTCGGGTTGAATCACTTCGGCACGACGGGAAACATCGGAACTGCGACCGGCGGCAACGGAAGTTCGCCTTCGACGCTGACGCGCGTCAATATCATTCATTATTTCGTCGATGCAAGCGGCAAGTTAATTCGCCGTGCCTTCGGCGTGAAAGGTGCACCTTTCGTTGACAGCGTGGTTGCCGAACACGTTAAAAATCTGCAATTCCGCTACACTTTACAGCCCGACGTGAACGGCACGATTTACCGTACGCCTGTTGCTCAATTGGCTTTAACCGATGCTTCGATGGTCAGAATGATCGAATCTTCGGTCGAGATCGAAACGGCAAACGAACTTCAAGACGGACAAAAAAGTAAGGTTGACGGCGTGACCGAGATCGGCGTGCGAAATTTACAATTTATGCGTGCACCCGTTCCGTATGACGCGCAGGGAAATACGACCTTGCCGAATCCGGGACCGACGCCGTTTATGACACCGACACCGACACCGACACCGACGCCGACGCCG
>DAITPE010000126.1:0-11642 GCA_036833775.1 Pyrinomonadaceae bacterium
GACGCAAACGCGCCGCCCGAAGCGTTCGAGCCGATGATCGCTTGTCCGATCGTGCCCGAAACGCTGAAGACGTTGTTGGTCGTATCGTTGCTCGTATCGCCGCCCGAAGCGAGCGAAGTTTGTTCGAGGACGAAATTGCCGCCCGAAGAAACTTGCGCAAAAACTCCGACCGCCGAAAACAGCGTCAAAACGGCGCAAATAGTTATTTTGTTGGTAATTTTGCTCATCATAATTTTCACCTCTTTTTTTGAAAATTATAATGCGGCAATGACAAGCCACGTTCCAACACCGTCGCTGACCAATGTAAGCCCGCCGAGCGGATTGAGCTGGGTGCTTGTATTCGTATAAGTTCCGTTATTATACGGAACACGCATTACATCCGAACCTTGTGTGATCGCGCCGCAGCCGGCGGCGTTCAAACTCACCAAATAAATAACTCTGCCCGCCGGAACGGTCGAAGCCAAAGGCAATGTGTAAGAAATGTTTCCGACGGTGGAATAAACCAAAACGTCGGTGGTTGTAACGGTTGCATTCGCACTGACCTGTCTGACACTTGAAAACATTAACGGCGAATTGCCGCCGCCGACCGATTGCCACGTTCCGTCGCCACGCAAATACGTCGTGCTGTTTGCCGTTCCGCTTCCCAAACGTGCGGTCGAAACCGTTCCCGTCGCAATGTTCGAAGCGTTCAAATTCGTCAAAGCCGAACCGTCAAACGCCGGAAGCGTTCCGCTCGAAGCCATTTTCGCGACCGTGACCGCGCCGTTTGCAATCGTCGGATTCGGAAAACTTCCCGTCAAATCGCCGCCTGCCATACCCGTCGGCGTGCGCGAATCGGAAAGACGCGAATCATTCGTCAAAACATACTGATTTGCCGCCACGCCGCCGAGCTGTTCGGCGTTGACCGCATTCGAACTCTGCATTGCAAACGGAACGGTCGTCACTTCCTGACGCGGTGAAAGCGTCGTCGAAGCAACCTGAACTTCGAGCCAGCGGCTGCTTCCCGTCGGGAAAACGCCTGCGCCGAAATCTAAATTAACGCGGAAAACGCCGTTCGTCACCGTCACGAGCGCATTCTGCGTCGAGCCGATCTGATTGCCGTTCGTCAAAGCATCATACAATCTGAACTGCATCGAATAACTGCCCGAAGCCGCTGACGAATTTTCCGTCAAACGACCTTGATAGGTAAAAGCGGTGGTTTGTCCGAAAACGGTAAATGCCGATAAAAACAGTAATATTGCCGCCATCTGTAAAAGACGGAGCGAAGAGAAGGGAGTTTTTTTCATAAGTTTATTTGTAATTTATTATTTTTTAGAAAGGAATCAATTTGCAAGAAAACTGATTCAGACAAATTCACTTATCGGACAAATTTGAGATTTATTTAGCGGAAATTTAGAAAGTAAAAACCGCCTCGAAAACAGATTCACACTTTTGAGACGGCTTTTATCTTTAAGAAGCCGGGTTCAAACTATTTTTATGCCCACGAAATAAACGAAAAGAACGAAAAAGAAAAGAAAAAGTTTTCTTCTTTTTTTTCGTTTGATTCGTGTGTTTCGTGGGCAAATTCTTGAGTTTGAATACAGTTCCAATAAATTCAAACGTCAATTTGCTTTCGCACCTTTTTCACGCCAAAATTGGCGAACGCGCAAACGGCTTACTTTTTCTTTTTTGTCTTTATCGTAAGATTTTCCGACCGCTTCGGCAGTCGGCAAGCCTGAAACTTCCGCCGAAAGGCTTTTTGCTTCGGCGGACGAAAGACCGAAAGCATTTTGTAAAAATTTGGTTGCTCCGGCGTTTGATTGAAGCAGAAAGATAAACTCCAAAAGTTCCGTAAAATCGAAATTATGCTGATCGTAATCGTCGGGCGATTGCGACATCAGGAAAACCGACGCGCCTTTGCTTCTGATCTCACGAATCAATCTTTCCAAAATGGCGTTGCGCTTTTTATCTTTTAGAAAATGATGCGCTTCGTCGATCACGATGATCGTCCGCATTTCTCTTACGCCGTCTGTCACGTCTGAATCGGGCATCGCCATCAGTTCGCGGTAGATCGAGGTCAGCACCAGACAAACCGTTAATTCGCGTAAAACCGTCAAACCGTGCAGATCGATAATCACGGTTTTATCGGTCAGATTCGCCCACAGATTTCCCTGCCGCGCCGTCGCAAAAATCCGAAAATCGTTGAGCTGACGCATTATTTCCGTCAGCGTATCGAGCTTTCGATTGTTTGAATGATAATCCCATTCGACTTCCTGTTTGATAATCTCGAAATCGGGAAACGGCGGATTTTCGCCGCGCTGCGTTTCAAAACCTCTCAAAATCGCATCATAAAGCAGTTGCGCCTGAACCGTTCCAAGCCGTTTTTCGACATCGCGGATCAAATCCGCGAACTCCTGCGCCGCCACCCGAACGGCGGTTTCCGAATTCACGTTGACACGCGAAAACGGATTGACGGGCAAACTTTCTTCGGGCAAACGAACGACCTCCGCCTGTGTTGCTTCGACAAAATCGGCATCGTCCGCAACATCACCTTTCGCGTAATCGAAAAAGATAAAATTGACCTTATTTTCGGATTGCCGCCTTAATTGAGCGAGCAAATCTTTGACAAACTGCGTCTTTCCGCTTTCCGGCTTGCCTGTCACGGCAAGATAATTATTCGTCTGCCGATTAAATTCAACCGAAACCGCTTCGCCCGAATCCGCTTTCCAACCGATCTGCAAATCGAGCAAACCGCCAAACGCCGGAGTCGTTTCAATGACAGGCGCGGCTTCCTGCGTCCGCTGTTCGAGTCCGGCACGTGTCAGTTCGACGAGATAATCGACATAATCATCTTCCGACTTAAAACCGCTTGTATCGTTTTTGATTAAAGAAAACCCGTGGTCAACGTGCGCTTTGAGTAATTGCAAAAACTCATTATTATTTAAGCGCGATATGCTTTTACATGACCAAAGACAGCAAGTTTCATACTTGAAATACAAATGCATCTGTGCTAATCTTGGCTTAAAAAAATATTTCTATACAGAATGGAGATTGAATATGCTTTTAACAAATGCTCAAGTTAAGATGTTTAAGTCAATTGAAGATAGTGAGGATGTTTCAATTGACGATTGGGTTACAGTTCTTGTAGGTCAAAATGAAGCGGGAAAAACAGCTTTTCTTCAAGCATTATATAAAGCCAAATCTATTGATAAAGATGTTTCATATGACGTAACTAATGATTATCCTAGAAAATCTCTAACATCTTATGAAAAGCGACACAAAACAAATCCTGACGAAGTAGCGGTTTTAAAATATAAACTCCAAAATCACGAACGCGAAGAACTTAAAACTAAATATGGACTAGATTTCCCAGATGACTTTCGATTTACGATAACTCATAAATATAATGATTCTATTTCGTTAGAATTAAATGTTTCTGAAATTCCTTATCTAAAAAAGATTATTGATTCTGCTACATTATCAGCAGAAGTAAGAGCTAAGGTTTCTAATATAAATACAGTTATTAATTTGATAACCACGCTGAATACATTAGATTTAAATACTGAGGAAACAAGTTTTCTTAACAAACTTAAGGAAGATTTCAATTCTACACTTCTTCCTAATTGGTCTAATAAATTACAAGCCAAAATTTGGAAAGAATATCTTTCTCCCAAAATACCTAAGTTTCTTTATTTTGATGATTATTATTTATTGCCGGGTAAAGTTAATCTTCCTGCTTTAAAAATGAGAGTTGATAATGAAACTCTCAAAGAAGAAGACAAAACGATTTTGGGTTTGCTTCAAATGGCTGATGTTGAATTAGAAGATGTCATAACCACATCTGGCTATGAAAAAAGTAAAGCTAGATTGGAAGGTATTTCAAATTCAATTACCGATAGGATTTTTGAGTTTTGGAAACAAAATCAAAACCTTGAAGTTAGTATTGATATAAAAGAAGACCCAGAAGACGAATCTCCATTTAATAATGGCAATAATCTATACATTCGTATCAAAAATCAACGGCACCGAGTTACAGTTCCTTTCAGTCAAAGAAGTAAAGGCTTTATTTGGTTTTTCAGTTTTATTGTTTGGTTTGATGCTATCAAAGAACAACTTGAAACAAATGATGACTTAGTAATTTTGTTAGATGAACCGGGTCTAAGTTTGCATGCTCTCGGTCAAGCAGATTTGCTAAGATATATTGATTATTTAGCGGAAAATCATCAAATAATTTATACAACTCATTCACCTTTTATGGTTCATGGAGACCGACTTCACCAAACACGAACTGTGCAAGATAGGGAAAAAGGCGGAACGAAGATTAGCGATAATGTTTCAAGTTCTGATTCCAATACATTATTTCCTTTACAAGCGGCTCTTGGATATACAATAGCGCAGAATCTATTTATCTCTGCTAAAAATTTACTTGTTGAGGGACCTGCTGATTTAATTTATTTGAAATTCTTTTCAGGATTTTTGGAGAAAAACGGAAGAACACATTTAAGGGAAGATATTACGATTGTTCCGGTCGGAGGTCTAGATAAATTATCTACATTCGTTGCTCTACTCGCTGGAAACGAATTAGAGATAGTAGTTTTGCATGATTACGAAAGCAAACCTAATCCGCATTTAGAAACATTAGTAAGAGAAAAACTAATTCGAGGAAAGCAGGTTCTTAACTACGCAATGTTTCGACAATCTAAAATTGCAAAGACACAAGGCGGAAGTAATACATACATAAGTAGTGACGTTGAAGATATTATTTCGCCAGATACCTACTTAAAGATTTTCAATGCGACCTATAAAAAAGAATTAGGAGGAACTGTTATAACGGAAAAAGATTTACCTACAAGAGATAGAATAGTTAAACGCATTGAACAATATTTAAGCGATAACGCAATACAACTAAAACCGAGCGGCGGGTTCAACCATTACTTAGTAGCAAGTTATTTAGCTTCTAATCCGCCTACAAAAGTTGATGCAAATACTCTAACTCGTTTTGAAACCTTATTTGAGAAAGTAAACAATCTTTTCTTAGATGAATAAAGGGATTTTAACATGCTAACTAAATAGTTTTCCTCGGTGCCAACGAAGCATTGAGATCGATGGACGAAACGGCTTTTCTTTCGGCAAATAAATTTCTTTTGCTTGCAAACTGTGTAGCGAAAATGCTTCGTTTCCGCTTTCTTCAAAATTGCTCGAAACAATCATTTTGTAATTGTCATCAATCGAAAATAAATGTTTATCAAATGCCCAATGATGAAGCGGACAGAGCGAAATTCCGTTGCCGATGCTGTCGTCGTAGCTTTGTGCGAACGGGAAAATATGCGCGGCTTCGACGGCGGTTTCTCCGTCAAGCGTAATAATTCGCAGACGGCAAGCGGCGCAAGTGTAATTATAAAGTCTGATAATTGCGCGGCGAAAAGCGATGTTTCGTTTCGGCGTATCGGTCACGGTTCTGGCAATTTCGGGATTTTCTTTTTCCGCGCTTTCGAGTAAAAGATGTTCGATGTTATTTATCTCACGATTATCGGCGATGACGGCGCGAAACAATTCCGTTTGTTCGCCGAAATAAACTTCGATAATTTTTTGACGAATCGCTTCCCGCGCATCGGCGCGATGCAGAAGTAAAAACAAATCTTCGTCTAAACTCGCAAATTCGACAAGGCTTGCCAGATGCGTCATCGAATTCATTTGCTTTGTCATCGCAAGTAATTTTTTATTTCCGGCTTTGGCGTGAAGATGCCAGAATTTATCGGATTTCAAATGAAAGAACGGCAGAAAAATGCGCGGTTTTTCCAAACTTACGAGATGCCAATATTTCAAAAAAGATTCGACAATTTGCGGCGAAGGCTCGATTTCATTCTTTGTAATTGCGCCTTCTTCAAACAAATCAATCAGAGCGAGAAGTAAAATCGGTTTGTGCGGTGCAGGTTTTCCGTGCGACCGACCAATGCGGAGTTTTTCGATTTTGTTTAGATAATATGTGAGAACGTCGGGCATTTTGAATTAGGCGAATGCGAGATTTTCGGATTCTTGACTTTTCAGGTAATTTTTCAACGCCATATCAATATCTTTGAAAAGATTGTTGCGGCGCATCAGACCGCTTTTGTCTTTTTCGATTTGCAGGAGTTGTTCGACGAGTTCGACCGAAACACCTTGTTCTTTACAGATTTCTTCAAGCAAGGCGCGGTCTTGGGCGCGGCGTTCGTTGATTTCTTTGTTCATCGCAAGTTCTTCTCCAAAAACTTCGTAGTAGATTTTCGTAACTGATGGCGCGTCGTGAAAATCGTGATACCAAATCCATTGAATTCCCGAAAGTTCTTCGCTTGTAATGAGCGGAATTTCGATTTCTTTCTGCACGGTCAGAAGCCGTTTGAGAATCAATGCCCGCGCTTCTTTGGTAAAAGGTCCGAGTCCGTCCTGCAAATTACGGCGATAATGGCGGCGCATCGAAACATCGTCGCGGATTTTTTTGAGCCAATCGCGCATTTCAAGAAGCGGTTCCATCCAATATTCGCCCGTGTCGATCAAACCTTCCATTGATTTGTCTTCGTCAACGACGGTGCAAGTCCAACAGCCGAAACGCGAATTTCCGCACGACGGCGTTGATGTATCAATAACCAGCGGACATTCGCCGCCCGAAGCGTTGCGGTAAAGCGTAAAAAGTTTGCGGTTGTCGCCCTGCCACGGACTCGGAACTTGTAAAAGATATGTCCAAACGTGATCGTCGGTCAAATCGGCAATCGGCGCGAAAACGAAAACGCCGGGAAGTTGATGCTTGCGAAGCCGCGAATATTTGCGTTCGTGACGCATCATCGAAGCCTTGCGGTTGGTGCTTTCGGCTTTGCGTGTGCCGAGTAAAATAATCGCTTCGCCGTTTTCGCCGAGAGTGTCCTGAATATATTTATTCGTCGGATTGATCTTCATTCGTTCCGTACACCAGCGAAAAAAACGATTCGGGCTGGGATAACCTTTGCCGATGAGATTAATCCAAAAAGTATCGCCCAAGATCGGAGTAACTTTGACGACTTTGATCGGAAAACCGTAGCCTTCGCCAGCCGCGCGGATTTTGTCGAGTGTATCGTCAATCCAACGCACAACTGCCGGATTTTCAACCAACGTGTCGTTGCATAAAACGTGAATTTCTTTGTGTAATTTAGTTCCTTCTTTTTGCAGTTCAAGCAGAGCGTAAAAGGTTAGCTGCAAAAGAGTTGTCGAATCTTTCCCGCCCGAAAAACCGACAATCCATGGCGTATCGTCCGCCAAATACTGCTCTTTGATTTCAGCAATGATGTTTTCGATTAAAATATGCGTAGAAATCTCGGCAAAACCAACGGTGGCTGTCATTAATTGTCTCCTGAAAAAGAACGCAACGGCGACCTGCGTATAAAGATAGCTAAATATTATTCCGAACGCAATATCTTATAAAATCCGTATCATTTTTGTAAAGAGTAGAGGAAATTGCCAAAAGTTTTATTTTTTCTCTTTCTCGATTCTTTCGACAATTTTCGTGAGATGATTTCGCGCGATCAGTGGAATTCTTTCGTCGTTGCTGACTTCTTTCAAAAAAGGAACCATCTGCGGCGGATCGGAAATTTCACTGCGTTTCAAATACGAATCCAAAACGTCAGCCAAACCCGGAGCTTCGAGCGGCTGATTTTCACACGCAAGTTTGATGTCGAACATCCAAATATACTGATTCGAAATGCGTCGATATTCGTCCATCAGCATTTTCGCGTCTTTATTCGTCGAATAATTGTATTTCGTTTCGCGTTCGCGTGAATCCTTTTTCAGTTTAAAAGTGATGTTGCCGAGATGCGAATAATCTTTTTCGTATTGATAACTTTCCGTCGAATCGAGAAAATTCAACGCGTTCAACGCCGAATTTATCTTTTCGAGCGTCACGCCGGAAAGCTGAACCGGATCGACGACGGGTTCGTCATAACCGCGTTTTACAAACGAAATCTTTCCCTTTCCTTTGTCGTCGTGTTCGATCTTTACTTCCGAGATCACAAAATTCGGTTGTGAAAAAGTGTAAAAATAAGTCGGCTCGAATTCCGCTTTTTTCGCCGTCGGACGCAAATTATTTTTGCCGTCGCGGTTGTTTTTCTTCGGCTCGGTCTGCGTCGTTTGCGTTTCGTCAGAAACCGTTTCATCCGCCGGACGCTCGTTTTTCTTGGCAGGTTCGGGCGCGGTCGGCGCGGTCTTTTTCACGTTTTTCTTTGCAACCGTTTTCGGCTTCGGTTTCTTCGTCTGCGAAAAAGAATTTGCCGAAAAAGCGGAAATCAACATTGCGAACAAACAAATTTTTATTACTTTCGTCATTTTTTTTGATGAACTTCGGTTAAAAAACTAAACTCGTTTGATGTCGAGTTTCGCGCAAAAGTTTATAAAACGTCAAATAATTATTCACATTAGACTTAATTTTTAACTTTAAAACAATATAAAGTTACGAAGTCGGAAAAAATAAAATTCGGAATAGATGAGAGATAATAGCTGAAAACTGATAGATTTTTCATGTTTTATCTTTCATCTATCAACTATCATCTTTAATCTACTCCGAATATTTTTTTCAAATACTTACGTTTCAAAACAATCGAAATCGGCAAAGAAATCAATTTTATCTTTTTTCGTTATTTTCGTTTCTTTCGCAGGCAAATTCTTAAAATTCTATTCAAATTTGACTGAAACGACCTTTGAAACTCCCGCTTCCTGCATCGTCACGCCGTAAAGCGCGCGCGCCGCTTCCATCGTGCGTTTGTTGTGCGTGATGACGATAAACTGCGTTTTTTCGCCCATCGAAGCGATTTTATCGACAAATCGTCCGACGTTTGCTTCGTCGAGCGGCGCGTCAACTTCGTCCAGTAAACAAAACGGCGCGGGACGATATTTGAAAATTGCCATCACGAGCGCGATCGCCGTCATCGCTTTTTCGCCGCCCGAAAGCAGCAGAATATTTTGCAGACGTTTGCCCGGCGGCTGCGCGACGATCTCAATTCCGGCTTCCAAAATATCTTCCGATTCCTGCAAAGTCATTTCACCGCGACCGCCGCCGAAAAGCTCGGTAAAAAATTCGACGAAATTCGCATTGATCGAATGAAACGCATCTTTGAAACGCTCGCGCGAACGCTCTTTTATCTCTCGCAAAGCTTCTTCCGCCGCCGCGATGCTGTCGATAATATCTTGTCTTTGCGAAGTTAAAAACAGCAATCTTTCTTCGGCTTCGGACAATTCTTCGAGCGCGAGCATATTGATCGCGCCGAAATTTTCGAGCTTTTCGCGCAAATCTTCCGAATCCTTCCGCGCCGATTCGAGATCGAAATCCGCTGAAATTTCGCCGTTTTCGACGAGTTCAATTAACGACAAATTCAAATCCTGCGAACATTTTTCGTTCAGATTTTTCAATTTCGTGATCGCTTCCGTTTGCCTGATTTCAAAAGCGGCGCGTTCGTTTCGCGCTTCGGCGGATTTTTTGTTGAGTTCGGCAAGCTCCGCGCTCATCGCGTCTGCCGTTTCACGCGCGTTTTTCAGATTCGCAGAAGCCGTTTCGAGTTCGAGTTTTTCGCTTTCCTGTTCATCATCCGAAGAAGCGATTTTCTGCGAAATTTCCGCGAGCGATTCGTGCAAAGATTTGATCGAATTTTCGACTTCGATCATTTCCATACTTTGCCTTGAAAGCCGCGAAGCTATTTCTCTTTCTTCGATTTCGACGCGCCGCAAACTGTTTTGCGCCGAACGCTGACGTTCGCTCGAAGTCGCCGCCAAAGTTCGTTTTTCGTTCAAAATCGCGTTTTCGGCTTCGGCTTTCGAACGTGCTTCGCTCAATTTCTGCGTGACGTTTTCAACTTTTTTCGCCGCTTCGTCCTTCGCGTTCGCCGCTTTTTGCGCGTTCGTCTTTGCTTCCGTTTGGCGTTCGGCGATCTGCGCCAACTCCTTTTCGATCTGCGCCGCTTCGTTTGCGACGACTTTTTGATGCCGTTCGGCGCGTTCGATTTCTTGCCTGACCGATCTTTCCTGAATTTCGAGCGCGTGCATTTCGCGTTCGACCTTGATGATCAAAGATTGCACGTCAACGATCTTTTCTTCGGCTTCGGTCAATTTTTTACGCGCTTTTTCGGTTTCTTTTTCGGAAACTTCGACATCTTTCGCCAGATTTTCCGTCAAAGTTTCCAGCTCGCGTAACTCGCGTTTGAACGCCAGAAGCGAATTATTTTTCTCGTTCGCATTCGCCTTTCCGCCGACAAAAAGTTTGCCTTCGACGAGCAAATTCCCGATCAAATCGACAAAAACGCCTTCCGATTTTTCCTTAACATCGTCAATTTTTTCAACCAATTCCGCCGACATTTCGCGAGGAAAAAGCGTTTTCAAATTCTCCAAAACTTCCGCAGAAACGCCGAGCAGATTTTCGATCTTTGATCTTTGATCTTTGATCTTTGAATTCTTATTTTTCCCTTCTCTGTGTCTCTGTGTCTCTGTGGTGAAAACTAAAACCGGAATTCGCCCGATGTTGTTTTCGTTCAAAAAGCCGAAAGTTTTCCGCGCGTCCGTTTCGCTTTCGACCAAAACGGCTTGCAGATAAGTCCCAAAAAGACTTTCGACCGCGCGTTCGGCGCGTTCGTCAACCGCGAATTTGTCCGCCAGAGTTCCCAAAAATTTCACGCCGATCTTCGCTTCAGCCGCAAAAAGTTTCTGAACCTGCGGCGCGTAAACGGCGCGTTTTTCTTCCAATTCCTGCAAAGTTTCGAGACGATTTTTCTTGCGCGAAAATTCGTTGCGGACGTTTCTGAGAGATTCTTCCGCTTTTTTCAAAGTTTCGCGTGCGCTCGCAACCGAAACTTGAATTTCGTGTTTTTCGTCCTGTAATTTCTTGAGTTTCGCGCGTTCTTCCGCCAAATTTTCGCCGAGTTTTTCGGCTGAAATTCGATGTTCGTCGAAAGTTTCGCCGGCGCGAACGCCTTCGCGTTTCAAACCTTCGGCGCGTTCCTTCAAGCGTTCAAGATTGTTTTCCAATTGGCGTTCGATTCCCGCAAAACGCTCGACGGCGGTCGTGTGCTGCATCAATTCGCCGCGCGAAGATTCCAATTCGGTTTCGATCTTTCGCAGTTCGGCAACTTTCGATTGATAAAGATTTTCGGCTTCGCGCAAAGCTTTTTCGTTGCTGGCGGCTTCGGCGCGTTCTTTTTGCTCGTCTTTCGCCAATCTTTCGATCTCGGCTTTGAGCATTTCAAGCCGTTTTTCGGTCGCTTCGGTTTCGTTTTTCAAAACGGCGGCGCGATTTTGAAAATTAACTATTTGCTCGTTTTGATAACGATGTTCGCGGCTCGCGCGGTCGCGTTCGAGCGCATTTTCCGAATGTTTCTGACGAACTTCCGACAGATTTTCTTCCGCCGTTCGCGCCGTTTGCGTCGCTTCGCGAAACGCTTCGTCTTTTTCCGCAACTTCGGAAAAAAGTTTGCGTTCGATCTGCGTTGCCGCATCGAGTTTTTCTTCCAAATCGTCAACCAATTCCGACAAATATTTCCCTTCCGCCGTGAAAAGCTGTTTCAAAAGCACACGAAATTCTTCGCGTAAAATCTTGTAACGGCGCGTTTTAGCCGCTTGACGACGCAAGCTGTTCGCTTGTTTGTCGATCTCGGAAACAATGGCGGAAATGCGGCTCA
>DAITPE010000127.1:0-11637 GCA_036833775.1 Pyrinomonadaceae bacterium
CGGATTCATCGTTTTGAAATCAACGCCGGCATCGACCGCCGGATCGACCGAATAGATGCTTTCGATCTCAGCCGCGTAAGTGTCAACGTCCCAATCCTTCGGCGCGACTTCGGTCGTCAAAAAGCTGAACGTCAGATCGTGCAAAAGGTCTTTCGCAACGCCATTTTCGCCCAAAAGATATTCGCGGTGTTCGGGTTCAAACATCAATTGACGGCGCAAACCGTAGATCGTTTCGCGCTGTTTGTTCATCACGTCGTCGTATTTCAAGACGTGTTTACGCGTTTCAAAGTTGCGCGCTTCGACCGCTTTCTGGGCGCGTTCGATCTGTTTGGAAACCGTCTTCGATTCGATCGCCACGCCTTTTTCCATACCGAGCCATTCCATCATCGAACGAACTTTGTCGCCCGCGAAAATGCGCATCAGGTCGTCTTCCAATGAAAGAACGAAACGCGAACTTCCGGGATCGCCCTGACGACCGGCACGACCGCGAAGCTGATTATCAATGCGGCGCGATTCGTGTCGTTCGGTTCCCAAGATGTGCAAACCGCCTGCGGCGACGACTTCCTTGTGTTCTTCCGCGACGACGCGTTTTGCCTTTTCGAGCTGTTCTTCAAACTGTTCGGGCGTTGCTTCGTCGGGGTTTATCTCCATTCGTTTGAGATAATCGTTCGCCAGAAACTCAGCGTTTCCGCCGAGCAAAATGTCCGTTCCGCGTCCAGCCATATTCGTGGCGATCGTCACCGCGCCTTTGCGTCCGGCTTGCGCGACGATCTCGGCTTCGCGTTCGTGATATTTCGCGTTCAAAACATTGTGCGGAATGTTCGCTTTTTTCAAACGGTCGGCGATAAGTTCCGAATTTTCGACCGAAACCGTCCCGACGAGAACGGGCTGACCTTTCGCGTGAAGTTCTTTGATTTCACCGACGACCGCGTCCCATTTTTCTTCCAAAGTGCGGTAGATAACGTCCGGCGTATCTTTGCGGATCATCGCGCGGTTGGTCGGAATCACGATCACGTCGAGACTGTAGGTCGTGCCGAATTCTTCCGCTTCTGTTTCCGCCGTTCCCGTCATACCGCCGAGTTTTTCATACATACGGAAGTAATTTTGCAAAGTGATCGTCGCAAGCGTTTGGTTTTCGCGCTCGATCTTCACACCTTCTTTCGCTTCGACAGCTTGGTGCAAACCGTCAGACCAACGGCGACCAGCCATTAAACGTCCCGTAAAATCGTCAACGATGATGACTTCGCCTTCCTGCACGACGTAATGATGATCGCGTTTGTAAAGCGTGTGCGCTTTTAACGCCTGCTCGACGCAGTGCAAAAGCTCCATATTTCCCGGATCGTAAAGATTCGAAACACCGAGAAGTTTTTCCGCTTTGGAAACGCCTGCTTCGGTCAAAACCGCCGAATGATTTTTTTCGTCGAGCAAATAATCGCCCGTCGTAACTTTTGTTTCTTCGTCTTTGTGACCTTTTTCAAGGTTCGGAATGATCTGATTTGCAACGTAATATTTATCCGTCGCTTCGTCCGACGCGCCCGAAATGATCAGCGGCGTTCGCGCTTCGTCAATCAAAATCGAGTCAACTTCGTCAACGATCGCAAAATAATGATCGCGCTGAACGAGCGATTCAACGTCGAACTTCATATTGTCGCGCAAATAATCGAAACCGAATTCGTTGTTCGTTCCGTATGTGATGTCGCAGGCGTAAGCGTCTTTTCGCTCGACGTCGTCCATATCGTTTTGAATACAGCCGACAGTCAAACCCAAAAAGGTGTGAATTCTGCCCATCCATTCCGCGTCGCGCAGAGCGAGATAATCATTGACCGTGACGACGTGAACGCCGCGTCCGGTCAAAGCGTTGAGATACGCGGGCAGCGTCGAAACGAGCGTTTTTCCTTCACCCGTCCGCATTTCCGCGATGCGCCCTTCGTGAAGCGCGATACCGCCGATCATCTGCACGTCGAAATGACGCATTCCGGTTACGCGAACCGAAGCTTCGCGCATTACCGCAAAGGCTTCGGGAAGTAATTCTTTCAAAACTTCCTGCTCGCGTTTGCGGCGCGCGGCTTTGTCGTCAATGCCGGAAAGCGCATTTTGAATTTTGTCTTTGAACTCTTGAGTTTTCGCCTTTAATTCGTCGTCCGAAAGGCGTTTAACGCTCGGTTCGAGATCGTGAATCTGCTGAACCGTCGGCTTGATACGCTTCAAAAAAATGTCGCTGTTCGAACCGAGAACTTTTTTAAATAATTTATCTACAAAACTGTTGACTGCCATAAAATTCCTCTACTAAAAATGCTAATGCAAAAGCAAACTGCTATTAGCTCATAAATTGTAAAATTGTTAAAGTATCGGCGAGTTTTTATGGTTTGAATTGAAAATCTTATGTCATCGAAGATGACCGACAATATAGCATAGCGAGAATCGCTATGAACTCGAATCACGATTTTCGCTCGCTGAAAGTGAGCAACATTTTTAGTTGCCGTGTTCGACACTTTCAGCGTCGGAATTCGTTTGCAATCAGTCGTAGGGTTTCACCCTACGCTATATTGTTTGTCGCCGTTGGCGACCGAAAAGATTTTCAAATAACTTATCGGAAAGTTTTTTTTCCGCTTACCTCTCGCCGTTTATTGTGCGTCTTTTTCTTTTAAAAGATCGTCAATCGAACCGCGCGGCAAGCGTGTGACAATGAAAACTTGGTTGTTTTCAGATTTAAAGGAAGTGTTTTGATGAATGTTTTTGACGAAGTTGTTTTCTTCGTCAACTTCGTAAATTCTGTAAGCCTGATTAAATCTTTCCGCCAGAAAATCCGCCCGTTGTTTCGACAATTTCGGCGCGGAAATCTCTAATTTTAATTCGGTTTTATCGTATGAAAGTTTAAGTTTTGAATTGGTTGAAGGTTCGTTGTCAAACTTCCCGTTTTGCTGACAATCCGATAGAAAATTGTAGTTTTCAAATTGATCACGCGCATCAGTAACAGCCGCTTCGAGCCAGCGATTATCAATACGAGTTTGCTGTTCCGCGTGACGAACCGAATCGCCGTCAACATTACACGGAACAAATCCCGATTCGAAAACTTCAAATTTATCGTAATCTAAATCGATTTTTTCAATCTTGTGAAGTTTTTGCAGGTCTTTTAGAAAATCTTCAACTTGGTCGTAATAACTTTCAAGTGTTCCCGCAAAATCTATCTTTTCATCATCCGGCTTTTTGTCGAGATCGTCTTCAACGACAATTTCGTTTTTAATATCAAACTGCCGCGTCATCGCCGCTTGTGCCAAAACCTGCGGTGTCGCACCGACCAGCACAAGACCGAGATAAACGGTCAGAAAGAAAATCGAATTGTAGTTTTTACGATTGTTCACGGATTGTTTCTATATAATATTTGTCTTTTTTCTGCTAATTCCAATTCCCTATTAATAATAGCGTGAAACTCTTCGAGCGGCATAGAAAATTTTAACAAAAAATCTTTCCCGACACTTTCGGCTTTACTGTTTTCGAGCAAAGCAATCGGGTTTCTATCGTCGTCCCTTTTATTTTTCCTTTGTTCGATCATCATCTTGCCCAATTGTAAAGTTAATTTGATTCCGTTCGTTACCGACTTGGCACGATTCTCATTTTCAAGAGTAGATTTCAAACTTGCCGAAAATTCCGTGCCGGTTTGAACTAAAGTAATTTCGACGTCGTTTAATCCCAGTTGTTTCAAATAAGAAAACATTCCCGAATCATTTACGGCGGCAATTGCCTGTTTTGCAAGATCGATAATTTTCGCATCGCCTTCGCTTTTCGTAAATTTCGCCGTTTTTGCGTCAAACTTTCCGTTTGCCCCCACCTTTCCCTGCAATGTCAACGAAAACGGAGCTTTCAGATCGACTTCACGCTTTTGAACTTTGTTCAAAGCACTTTCACCCAAACCCTGCAAAGGTCTTTTATTTAATTCAACCTCGCCGTTTTGTGCAAAAACAGGAAAAGCGGCAAGCGTTAAAAGCAAGCCGCAGATGAGTGAGAAGTTGTAAATCAACCTTTTCATTTTCCCGCCGTTTGATTCGGTTTTACGGTCGTTGCCGTTCCGTTCGGCTGTTTCGGTTGTGCCGGGTCTTGCGTTTGTTCGAGCAATTTACGTTGAATCAATTGCTGGGCAGTAGCTTTCGGAATTGCAAATTTAATCAGAATCTTTTTACCGTCGATTTGAACCGATGCGCCGTTCAGCAATTCGAGATCATCCTTATCGTTTTGATCGCTATTGTTGCTCGTCTTTTTCATTTTGACGAGGCTGATCGCCAGATCGAGTGCGTTTTTGATCGATTTTGCACGCGAATCCGATTCAACCTCAGACAAAACTTGCGCGGTAATATTCGTATCGTCTTGCTGAAGCACTAAATTCAAATCTCTTCCGCTTAAATCCGCTAAATACTTCAAATAACCGCTCGCATCAATCGCTTCGATGGATTGCTGAACTACTTCGACCATTTGCGGATCGTTGCTTTGCGCTTGCAAATATTTGAAAGTTTTCGGATCGATTCTGCCGTCTTTCATCAATTTGCCTTTTGCGGCAACCATAAACTGTGTGGTCAGATCAAACTTCTTAGTTTTATCCGCTAACAAACCGTTGACATATTTACCTAAATCTTTCAGCGGACGTTTATTCAACTCAACTTCAGTCACAGGTTCTGACTTTAAATCAGGCTGTTTCGGTTCGGTTTTATCCTTACCATTTTTCGCCGTATCGTCTAAATCAGGTAATTTACCGGGCGAATCATTTTTCATTTGCGGAAACGGTTTTCCTTTCGGAGTTCTTATTTTTGCATTCGGACCGATCGGGTTTCTTCCGAGCGGCGAAGTCGGCAAAGGTCCGCCCGCGATCGGATTTTTAATCGGCGGCGGAAGATTCGGTTTAACAGTGCTCAAATCAGTTCCGCCCGCAATCGGATTATTCGTAATTCCGGGAATCGGTGTCGAACCTGTCGGCGGCATTTCAAATCCCGAAGGATTGGAAGTGTCAATCACATCCGGCATTACGCTTTCAGGATTTGCAAGCGCAAAATAACCGTCGGGATATTTCAGCGGCGGCTGTTGTCCGCTCACGTCAACATAAATAATTTCTGCATCTCCGAGTTCACTCGGCGTGTAGTCTTTGTCAACAAATTCCTTATCTTTTCCGAGCAACACGCTTCCGACGTAAACCGTGTCGATCACATCGCAAACCTTGTTGACGAGCGGACTTTCACAGCCTTTTCTGGTTAAAAGATTCGTTTGTGCAAAAACCAGCAATCCGACAATATTGAGCATTGCCGAAGCCGCCAAAATTTTGTATAAACGCGGTGAAAAATTCCAGTTTTTTACTTCGTAAAACTCGAAAAGTTCGGGTTCTCCCGACGAAACCTGCGGTGAAATCACAGGTTGTTCAGCTTCTTGATTTAATAATTCTTGTTCCAGCATAATGCGCTCTAAAAAAGTCAGTTCGTAAAAAAAGTTATAAAATTAATATTAAATTCAGCTATTAAAGCTCGCCGTAAGTCTTAGACGCACAACGCGCTAAAATCGTTGCGGGCAATCTGAAATTTTAACATCTTGTTCGCAAATTGTTAATAGTTAATGAAAAAATGTTTTTGATTTTTTTTATCAACCATTTACAATCATTTCTATGGCACGATCACGACGCGAAAAACGTCCGAAACGAAAAGAAAATTCGCGTTCAAAAAACCGCTCAATTAACGAACGAGATTTTAAACGCCGACTTGCACCGGAAAGTTCCACACATTTCGTCGAAAAACCGCAAACATTGGAACAATTAAAGACGGTCGAAAAACTGCTTTCAGGCATCGGAACGCCCGAAATTGCGCCGTTCAAACCCGACGATTTTCAGATCGAAGCACTTGCGGCGATCGAAACCGAAGACGTTTTGGTAACCGCGCCGACCGGAAGCGGAAAAACTTGGATCGCGCGCGAAGAAATCCGTCGGCTGCTCGAGCAAGGCAAACGCGCTTGGTACACGACGCCGTTAAAGGCTTTGACGAATTCGAAATACACGGAATTTTCCGAAGAATTCGGCGCGGAAAACGTCGGAATTTTAACAGGCGACAGGAAAGAAAATTGGGACGCGCCATTGATCGTCGGAACGACGGAAATCTATCGAAATCAATTATTTGATGCGCTCAGAAACGGCGAGCAGGTAAAAACGGATTTCGTAATTATCGACGAAGCGCATTACTTGGCAGACGAAGATCGCGGACACGTTTGGGAAGAAGCGATAATTTTATCGCCGCCGCGAATCCGTTTGCTTTTACTTTCCGCGACGATCGGAAATGCCCAAGATTTTGCGCGTTGGATCGAAGACGTGCGCGGAAGCAAAGTCAGAATCATCGACCGCGCCGGCTCGCGTCCTGTCGAGCTTCGCGCCGCGTATCTTTCGGAAAATCTACAGCTTTATCCGCTTTTCGACGCGCACGGAAACTACAACCGCGAAGTTGAACAATTCAACCGCAAAAAACGCGACGATTATCAAAACTTCAATAGACGAAGAAGATAAAATTTTTTAAATGGGACGCGGACGAACGCGGATTTAGCTGATTAACACGGATTTTTATCTAAAATTTATCCGCGAAAATCTGCCTAATCCGCGTTTGTCCGCGTCTCATTCTTCCCTAACCTCTCAATTCCCGTTTCAAAATCTTCCCTGTCGCCGTCATCGGTAAAGAATCCCTAAATTCAACAAAACGCGGATATTTATAGCTTGCCATATTCGTTTTGCAATATTCGATCAATTCGTTTTCAGTCACATCTTTCCCATCTTTTCTGACGACGACGGCTTTGATTTCTTCGCCGAGACTTTCATCGGGAATACCGATTACAGCACAAAGCGAAACGGCTTCGTGCGTCATGATAAATTCTTCGATTTCGCGCGGATAGACGTTGAAACCGCCGCGCAGAATCATATCTTTAACGCGGTCGGAAATGTAAATATAACCTTCCTCGTCGCGCCGCCCGACATCGCCCGAATGCAGCCAGCCGTTGCGAATCGTCGCGTGTGTCGCTTCGGGGCGTTTGTAATAGCCTTTCATCACGACGTGCCCGCGAATACAGATTTCGCCGATCTCGTTCGGCGCAACTTCCTTGCCGTTTTCGTCAACGATTTTTACTTCGACGCCCCAAACCGGAAATCCGATCGAACCGGGTTTTGCTTCGCCGTAACGATTAAAAACCGCAACGGGCGAAGTTTCCGAAAGTCCGTAGCCTTCGGTAATTTTCGTTTTGAATTTTTCCTCAAAACCTTTCAAAACCTCGACCGGCATCGACGCGCCGCCCGATTTGCAAAGCCGCAGATTGCGCGAAATTTTCTCCAAATCGAATTTTTCCGTGCCTTCGTGATGAAGCAAAGCCCAATACATTGTCGGCACACCTGCGAAAATCGTCACGTCGTATTTGTCCATCAAAGCAAGCGCGTCTTCCGCCGAAAATCTCGGCAGCAAAACGAGCGTCGCGCGATTATAAAAACCTGCATTCAATTGAACGACTTGCCCGAAAGAATGAAAAAGCGGCAACGTAACAAGATGCACATCCGCGTCTTTTTTCGGATACATCGTGTCGGAAAGCCGCGCGTTCATCACGACGTTCAAATGTGTCAATTCCGCGCCTTTCGGCTGTCCGGTCGTGCCCGAAGTGTAGAGAATCACGGCGGTATCGTTTTCGTTTGTCGTGACGGATTCAAACGTCGTCGGCTCATTTTCGATAAATTTTTGAAAAGTTTCCGCATTGGAATAAGAAGATTCTTTTTGCGCGTCGAGCGTGATTAAAACGAATTTTTCGCAGTTTTCCGCCGCTTCAAAACCTTTCAAACCTTCGACGCCCAACGGCAAATCTTGTGTTCCTTCAAAGCAAAAATAAAGCCGCGCGTCCGAATCTGAAAGATGATAAGCGATTTCACGCGCCTTTAACAAAACATTGAGCGGAACGACCGTTGCGCCGGCTTTCAAGATTCCGTAATAAATGATCGGGAAAAACGGAAGATTCGGACACGAAAGCGCGACCTTATCGCCTTTTTCGATGCCGTAATTTTTGAGCGCCTTGGCAACCTGATTCGCTTTCGCGTTCACTTCGGCGTAAGTCAATTCCACGTCGCCGCAAATCACGGCAATTCTTTCAGGCACATTTCGTGCGCTGTCTTCAAGCAAAACGGCAAGATTCAACATAGATTTTTAAGAAGTTTTTATTCACAGATGAACACAGATAGACACAGATAAAATCAAAAACAAATCTTTTTTTATCTGTGTGAATCTGTGTTCATCTGCGGATAATTATTTGTTTTTTACCATCGAACGTTCGATTATTTTTTCAACTTTAACACCGACGGGCAAAGTTCCGAAATTGAGATTTTTATTTTCCGAAAGTCTCGAAATGCAAAATGCCTCTGAGATAAAATCAGGCGCAGTTTCGAGCAAAACTTTTGCCTGCAACAAAAGCGCAAATTTTTCGACGATTATGCGGGCGCGAAATTCCAGATTTTCGAGATTTGAAAATTCGTCTTTTAATTTCAGTAAAAATTTGTCGTAAATCTCGTTTCGATTTCTTGCCGATTCCAATTCTGCAAATATTGCTTCAATGCTTTCCGGCTCTTTTTTCATCGAGCGCAAAACGTCCAAACATTGCACATTTCCCGAACCTTCCCAGATCGAATTTACCGGAATATCGCGGTAAAGACGCGCCAAAACCGAATCTTCGACGTAACCGTTTCCGCCTAAAACTTCGATCGCTTCGCCGATTGCGAAAACCGCGCGTTTGCAGTTCCAAAATTTTCCGATCGCCGTCGCCGCGCGTGTAAAAAGTTTTGCGCTTTCGTCATTTTCCGATTCATCAAATCCGCGCGCAAGACGAAACGAAAACGCGGTCGCGGCTTCGGATTCCAAAGCTAAATCCGCCAGCAAATTTTGCATTAAAGGCTGTTCGATCAACAATTTACCGAAAGCTTTTCGGTATTTGCAATGATGAATGCTTTCGGCAACGGCTCGCCGCAAAGTCGCCGCCGAGCCGACCGCGCAATCGAGCCGCGTGTGGCGAACCATTTCCATAATATTTGCCACGCCGCGACCTTCTTCGCCGATGATTTTTGCATACGCGCCGTGAAATTCGACTTCCGCCGAAGCGTTCGATTTGTTGCCGAGTTTGTCTTTTAATCTTTGAAAATAAAGCGCGTTTCTCTCGCCGTTCGGCTTAAATCGCGGCATCAGAAAACACGACAAACCTTTTTCCGTCTGCGCCAAAACCAAAAAAGCGTCCGACATCGGCGCAGAACAAAACCATTTTCTGCCCGTGATTTCGTATTCGCCCGCGTCGTTCAATTTTTCTGCGAAAGTAATATTTACGCGAACGTCACTTCCGCCTTGCGGTTCGGTCATCGCCATTCCGAAAGTCGCGCCGCGTTTTCCGTTTGCGGGCAAAAATCTCGGATCGTATTCATTTGAAAGAACTTTCGGCAGCCATTCGTTCGCAATTTCTTCGGAAATTTTCAAACTCGGCACGACCGCAAAAGTCATCGTCAGCGGACAGCTCGTGCCTTCGTCCGTCTGTTGTTTCAAAAACGCGAGAACCGAACGCGCGACATATTTTCCTTTATTTTCGCTCGTCCAAGCCAAAGAATGAGTTTCGTTTTCGATCGAAACGCGCATCAATTCGTGGTAAGCAGGATGAAATTCGACTGCGTCCAACCGATTTCCGAAACGGTCGTGAGTTTTCAAAACAGGCGTAAATTTATTCGCTAAGTTTCCTAATTCGAGCATTTCGGCTTTTCCCAAAATCTCGCCAAATTTCGCCGCTTTTTCATTATTCCACGCGCCGCCGTTTGCTTCGACGGCAGTTTTTAATGCTTCATCCGACGAAAAAAGATTGTAATTTTCTAAAATCGGCGGCTGATTCAGCGAAATGTTGAAATCGAAATTTTTGCTCATGGAGGTTAGATCAAACCTTTTTCGGAAAGTCTTCGCGTCATTTCCATTCCTAAAACTTGAAGCGCGTTTGCGGGACGAATCATTACTTCAAAATCGATGATTTTTCCGTCGTTGCCGAGCTTGACAATATCAACGCCGCGTAAAGTTAATTCGCCGATGTTTGCTTCAAATTCGAGCATAAAATCATTGTTTTCAGCGATTTCGCGAATGTATTTGAAATTTTGAAATGTCTGCGTTGCGGCGATCAGAATTGCTTTTGTCATTAATTTTCCTTCTTTCGGTTTCCAGACAAAAGGCGAATGAAATTTTACGTTTTCGTCTAAAATTTCGTCTAAGATCGTGTCGTTCAATGTTTCGACGAATTCGTGCCAGCGTTTTATCGTTTCGTTCATAAACGAGATTTTAGCGTAAAGCATTTAAATAAAAAAACGGCTGCCGAAACCGTTCGACAGCTCAAGAAGAGAAATGAAAAATCGGTCTATTTTGAAGCCGTAGTTTTCGTGATATTGATGCTTCGCATGACAATATCGAGATCGCTTTGCGGCACTGAAAGTTCGAGCGAAACTTCGTTGTTCGCGCGTTTTATCACGGCGTTTTCGATCATTCGGGCATAAACTTCTTTGTCCGCGCCTTTTGCACTTCCTAAAAACGCTTTGCCGAGCATTTGCAAACCTTGAAGCGTTTGATACAAATCTTCGGCTTGCGGCAATTCGGTGGTTTTCGCCATTAATTGAACGGTCGTGTTTACGCCGACGACGTTCATCGAACCGTATAAATAACGAATCGAATCAATACTTTTTCCGAGTTCGTCGTTGTCGAGCGGCAAAAGTGCGCTCATTCCGTTCGGAGTTTTTCCGGCAAAACTCATTACCGCGTCGGGACTTCGATTGATCAAATTTGAAACTTCCAAACTCACGGAAGTTTTTGTTTCGAGCATTTGGCGAACGCGCGGAACGGTTCCGAAAACGATCGTTTTGTCGTCGAAAGCGGTCACGGCGATTTCTTTTCCCAAACCCGCGATCAATTTATCGAGCATTCCGTCGGCTTTGGCATTATTCGTGTTCGGTTTATTTTTTTCCGCCGCTTCCTTTGCCGAAAACACGTAAACATTTTTTCCGCCGATCGTTTCGGTTTTGTAATTTCCGCTCGAAGCGATCTTTACCATTCCCAAAAGTCCGCCTGCGCTGTATTGTCCGCGCACGATGGCGATCGGCTGATAATCTTCCTGCGTGGTCGAAGTTACGACAAATCCGGCGGCAAACTGATCGAACTGGCGCAGATCGATTCCCGTTCCTTGTTTAATATCCAAGATCGCTTCGTTTATATCCGCGAGAATATCTTTTTTCGTCGATAAAATCTGCGGCAAAGCGTTGTTCAAAAGTTTTTTGATATTAACGGTGACAACTCCGTCCGAAGCCGGAAGAAGCGCGACGAGTTCGTTCGTTTGTTTCTTTGTTTTTTTACCTTTCGTGTCGGCAAACGTCGTTCCGACCGAACCTAAAACCAGCAGACAAACGGCGAATAATGCGAAAAATTTATGTTTCATTCAGAAAACCTCAAAGGGGATTTTACAGCAAATTGCTCTACGCTTACAGATGCCGAAAGGTTTACAAATAGTTTGCCGCAGATTTTATTTGATGAATTTCGATTTCTGATAAAATGATCCTGTTAATTTTATGGAAAATAGTTTTGAAGCTTT
>DAITPE010000128.1:0-11628 GCA_036833775.1 Pyrinomonadaceae bacterium
TAAATTATTACCATGATAAATTTTTTAACCGACGTTTTGCGTGTTTCTTTCGGAACATTTCATTAACCGCTTCTACAATGATGAAAAAACTGTCTAATAGAAAAGATATACTGTATTTGCTGATAATTCTGACCGTGCTGATCGCGGCGTGGAGTTTGCTTTCGGCAAGTTCTTCGATAAACGCAAAATATATTCCTTCGCCTTTAAAGGTTTTGGAAAGTTTTGGTCAAGAAATACGAAACGGACGGCTTTTCAATGACATTATCGCCTCGCTTTTTCGGGTTTCGTCGGGTTATCTGCTCGGCGTGGTAACGGCGATTCCCGTCGGCTTACTGCTCGGACATTACACGCTCTGGCAAAAGGCGGCAATGCCTTTCGTTAATTTTTTCCGTAATCTTTCTCCGTTGACGTGGATTCCGTTTGCGATTCTGTGGTTCGGCATCGGCGATATTTCGGTGATTTTCCTGATCTTGATAACCGTCTTTTTTCCGCTCGTGCTGGCAACGACCGCCGCCGTTGCCAATATTTCCAAAATTTATTTCCGCGTCGCCGAAGACCTTCGGTTTACGCCGTTTCAAACCTTGACGCAGGTCACATTTCCGGCAATTTTACCCGAACTCGTGACGGCTTTGCGCGTGACGGCGGGAATTTCGTGGCTGGTCGTCGTCGCCGCCGAAATGATCGCCGGAAGCGACGGTTTGGGCTATGCCGTTTGGGATGCAAGAAACGGTTTGCGAATCGATTTATTGATCGTCGAAATGATCGTTATCGGCATTCTCGGCATTATCATCGATAGAGTTTTAACGCTTTTGTCAAAGAATCCGCGTATCTCCTGGGTTTATGAAAAATAATCTGCTCGGATTAAAAAACGTATCGCTTAGTTTCGGTGAAAACGAGGTTTTTACCGATCTCGATTTTACGGTCGAAAAAGGCGAATTCGTCGCCATCATCGGACCTTCCGGCTGCGGCAAAACGACGCTTCTGAATCTTTTTGCAGGCGCGCTCAAACCGAGTCGCGGCGAAGTTTTCTGCAACGGCAGTCTGCGGACGGTTTATCAGCAAAGCAGTCTGTTTCCGTGGCTGACGGTCGAGGAAAACATCGCGCTCGGGCTTGGCGCGGAGGCATCCGAAAAAACGTCCGAAATGCTGAAAATCATTCATCTGACGAATTTTGCCAAACATTATCCGCATCAGCTTTCGGGCGGAATGAAACAGCGTGTCGAACTCGGTCGCGCATTGCTCGGCGAAACGGAAATTCTTCTACTCGATGAACCGTTTTCCGCGCTCGATTATCTGACGAGATTGAAAATGCGGGCAGAATTGGTGCGGATGCTCGAAGAATTTCCGCGCACTGCCGTTCTCGTCACACACGACATCGAAGAAGCCGTTCAGCTTGCCGACCGCGTCGTGATCTTGTCGGGAAATCCGGCTTCGATCAGAAAAGAATTCAGGCTTCAAACAAAAACACCGCGCAAGCTGACCGATGCTGAGTTTGTTTCGACCGTCGGCGATATTTTTGCGGAAATGGGACTTTATAAGGATGAAGGCAAAAAAGATTTCTTGTCTGTGGAGGAAACTGCAATAACATTATGAAATATTCATTTTTGAAAAGATGGGCGATCGGTTTTCTGGTTTTGGTCGCCGTTCTGGCGGGTTTACGGCTCAAACCTTGGAAGTTTTTTGAAACGACCGTTTCGGCACAGAGTTTGAAAGTCGGTTTTCTGCCCGTAACTTGTCATTTAACTTGTCCGGTTACGGATTTTGCCACGAAAACGAGCAAAACGACGCGTTTTGAATCGCAAAGATTTTCCGATTGGGCAACGGTTTCCGAAGCCGTCAAAGGCGGTCAGATCGAAGCGACTTTTATGATCGCGCCTTTGGCAATGAAGATGCGCGAACAAGGTTTTCCCGTCAAAATAGTTTATCTCGGACACCGTGACGGCTCGACCGTAATGGTCAGAAAAGACGATAAAGCCAAAGATTTGCGTGATTTGCGCGGAAAAACCTTTGCGATTCCGAGCAAATACAGCAATCAATATCTCGTTATCCGCAAATTAATGGAAGATCAGGGTGTAAAACCCGAAGAAATCAAATTCGTCGAACTTCCGCCGCCCGATATGCCGACCGCGCTTGCTTCAAAAACAATCGATGCATATTTCGTCGGCGAACCGCACGCCGCCAAAGCCGAACTCGACGGAACAGGACGCGTTCTTTACCACGCCAAAGATATTTGGAAGAATTTTATCTCTTGTGTTCTCGTCGTCAGCGAAAAGTTGATTCGCGAACATCCCGATATTGTTCGCGATCTCGTGCGCGGAATTGCCGAAAGCGGCGAATGGGCTGAGCAAAACCGCCAATCTGCCGCAAAGGTTGCCGCACCGTATTTTCGGCAAGATGAAAAGGTCATAAAATACGTTTTGGAACAGCCGCCCGACCGCGTCAGTTATCGAATGCTTACGCCGAAACCGGAAGAAATGGAGAAAATTCAAGAAATGGCTTTGAAAACGGGCATTTTGGAAAAATCGATCAATGTCGCGGATTTGCTTGATTTATCATTTATTCCGCAAGATATTAAGCCTGCAAACATCGATTAAAAAAGGACGGCGAAGATTTTATCTAAAATCTTCGCCGTCCTTTTTTATTTACCGAAAAAATATTGCCTATTTCTGCGACAACTGCGCCGTAAATTCGACGATCGGCATCAGCAGATCGGTGTCGTAATTAGTCGGAACACCTTGCAAAACCGCCGCCATACGTTCCAAACCTGCGCCTGTATCAACCGACGGCGCAGGCAAAGGTTTGAGTTCAAAAACGCCTTTTTCGACTTCGTTGCGTTCAAACTGCATAAAGACGAGATTCCAGATTTCCATCGTCGTGTCGCCTTCGCCGTTGACCCATTTCGGATGATTTTTTTCCGCGTTTTCGGGTTCGTCGCCCATATAATAATGGATTTCCGAACAAGGTCCGCACGGTCCCGTGTCGCCCATTTGCCAGAAATTATCCTTGCGCCCGAAACCTAAAATGCGTTCGGGTTTTGCGCCGGCTTTTTCCCAAAGCGCGCGCGCTTCGTCGTCTGCCGGAACTTCCGCGTCGCCTTCAAAAACCGAAAACCAGAGTCGATTTTCTTCGAGTCCTAATTCATTGACGAGAAAATCCCACGCAAAATGGATCGCGTCTTCTTTGAAATAGTCGCCGAACGAAAAATTGCCGAGCATTTCGAAAAAAGTGTGATGACGCGCAGTTTTGCCGACTTCGTCGAGATCGTTGTGTTTGCCCCCAGCGCGAATACATTTTTGCGAAGACGTTGCGCGTTTGTAATCGCGTTTTTCAACGCCTGTAAAAACGTCTTTGAATTGGTTCATTCCCGCATTCGTAAAAAGCAAAGTCGGGTCGTTTGCGGGTAAAAGCGGCGAAGAATGGACGATTTTGTGTCCGTTTCGTTCAAAATATTCTAAAAATTTCTGTCTGATTTCGTTTCCGGTCATAAAATATAGTTATAAAATTTGCGTTTTGGGGGTTAAAAAATTCTTTTCAAATACCCGGACATCATTCCAAAACAACAAAGCAAAGCCGATCATGCCGAGAATAAATGTCCAGAAAATAAGTTCAAAGAAATTGCCGATGCCGTTGCTGATATTATAAAAAACGGCAATCAAAAGATTAATAAAAGCACAAAACAAGAATATGCCGCCCATGGATATTCGAAAAGATGAAAAACCGCTTCTTGCTGCAACGGCAAACATCAGAATCAAAAACATAAACATTGTTCTGTCGCCTGAATTTGCAGGACTCAAAGTCACAGGATGCCAAGTATGAATGATGCTTACCAAAACGGCTGAACCCAGTAAAAGATATGTTTTTGTTTCTTTGCTCAACATTTTCATAAAATGCTCCTCACATTTCTAAAATCTCTTTATTTCATTTTTTACGAATTCGTTCTGTTTAATTTCAAAACTCAGTAGCTAGATTCCTCTAATCTCTTGTAATATTGAAAGTTAATTTTAACACGAATCCGTAAGGCAAAACTATCGAAGAAAAGAGTCTATACAAAGTATGAAACGGAAACTTTTATTACTAACGGCAATTTTAATTTTGAGTTCGCAAATCATTTTTGCACAAACCGAGAAGCAGATTACATCAATTCGCACAAAGGTTGCGGCGATCAACAAAGGCGCGAAGAATTACACGAAAAAGACGAAAGACGTTGACGATATTTCGCTCGAAGGCACGGAAGCGACGTTTTATTCGTCGCGTCTGAGTTTGAAAAAAGTAACGGCGAAAATGTATGGCGAAACTTACAATGCAACCGGCGAATTTTATTACGACAAAGGCAAATTGATCTTTGCGTTCGTGAAACACAATCAATACGACACGCAGATCGGAATGGAAAAAGCACCGAAAGTCGTCAAAACGGAAGAACGGCGATATTATTTTGACGACGACGGAAATCTGATTCGTTTATTACTCGGCAAAAAAGAATTAAGCGAGAGCGACGAAAAATACGAAGAATTAAAACAAAGTGCGGTCGAGATCGGCGGAAAATTTCTTGAAGCATTCAGAAATTAATAAGAAAAAGGCTTAGAAAATCTAAGCCTTTTTTATTTTGTAATTTTTCAAAATGCTTCGAGCGGCGGATTATTTGTTGGCTGATAAATCGGAAAATCCGCTGTTTCGTTTTTATAAAAACTTTCCGCATTTTTGCTTTCCAAAATTTCCACATCGAGCGGATAATTTTTTGTCGGCGTAAATTTCAGTTTCGGAATTCCGATCACTAAATTTATGAAATAAATGAGTTTAGTAAAAAAGAAATACAAAGTTTTCTTAACGCTTCCCTTTTTGATTCTGATAATTACAAAGCCGAGAAAGAAAACATAAAACGCTGAAGTGTAGGCGATCAACGGTTTCGGAATCAGCAAAACCGCGACGATCAGAAAAAGCCAAATTGCAAAAGAAATCGCGGTCGGCATCCGAAGTTTGCAAAATTCAAAACCGTAGCCGTTTTTGAATGCATAACCGACCGTTCGCGTCGTTCCGCCGAATCTTCCCGCAAAAAGGCTGCGCGAAAGATGTGTGAAAATACTTTTTCCGCTCAATTCTTCGGTGCAGCGCGTGTGAACCGCCATCGGAACCGGAAGCATTTGCAGTTTCCAGCCTTTTCGCGTCAGACGCAAACCGATGTCGGCTTCTTCTTCCGCCAATAAATACGGATTGAACGAACCGACATCCAAAATCGCTTCACGGCGATAAAAACAACAACCGCCGCGCATCCATTTGATGTCCGTAACCACGTCGAAACGATCTTCAAAAGTCAATAATTCGTCCGAACCTTCGTTTGAATCGTCGAGAAAACCGCAAACTCCGGCGAGCTTTTCGTCTTTTTGAAATGCCGCGACCGCTTTTGACAAAAAACCTTCGTAAACGAGCGTGTCGGCATCGATGAAAAGAATAAATTCGCCTTTTGCGTAATGCGTTCCGATATGCCGTCCGGCAGAAGCCGAAAGTTCCCAGTCAGGTTTTAAACGCAGAATTTTCGCGCCCATTTTGAGCGCGATTTCCGCCGTTTTATCGGTCGAAGCCGAATCTGCCACGATCATTTCCGCGCCGCCGATCTCGGCGACGGCTTCATACGCCGCCGTCAAACATTCGGCGATCTTCGCTTCTTCGTTTCGTGCAACAATTACGATCGAAACATTTGAGTTCATAAATTTAGCAAGTTTTTTTATCCACAGATAAACACAGATGGACGCAGATGTTTTTAATGTCACAAATCATTATGAAAATCTTTCCATATCAGTTTTTATCTGTGTCCATCTGTGGATAATTTTCTTGAATTAAACTATCTTCCCGCAAAACGATTCAACACGTTTCTCGTCACTTGCTGAGCGGTCGGATTGACCAGATTCGGCAAGCTGAATTTCGTGTTGTAGCTGTCCAAACCGTTTACCCAAGTGATCGTTCCGGCTGAAAAAACGCTCGCACCCGAAGGTGCCGTGTAAATCGTCATATCCGAAAAACCTGTTCCGAGTTCCGCGCTCGTCACGGGCGAATGTGCAAGACGCACGATATTCGACGGACTGTTTGCCGTGATTCGGTCGTATTCGACACCGACGAGTCCGGGCAAACGCGTTCCGGCAACTGCGCCCGTTCCCGCAAAAACCCAGTGATTCGGATTTTCGATCACGATGTCGCCTTGCGCGTCGTAATCCTGATATTCAACGCCCATCAGTTTTCCTTCGGGCAGATTGACGATCGGGTCTTTGAACATCACCGTCGTGTATGGACGATTTGCGGCGGTCGTCGAATACGGATCGAGTGCCGCGCTCTTGTAACAAGTCATAATCGGATTCGGTGTGTAAGTGCTCGATTCAAAGCGAACTTGCCAGAAAGCGCAGTTTGCCGCGAAAAACGCCAGATTGACCCGTTTCGTCAAAGCCGTGTCAACATTCACGCGCATTTGACGCGTCCAATATTCATCGTGTCCGGCAACGATAAGAGTTTTGTAAAGCGGCAAAAGATTTGGATTCGTATGCGTTTCGTAATCGGAAACGTAATTTACGTCGAAGCCTTCGCGTTCGAGAAAACGAAGCATACAAATTTCCCACGCGATCAGATAACCTGCGCCCCAACCTTGCGCGAGCGGACGATTGAACGAAACTTTGTAAGCGCGTTTATTTGATGTGCTGTTGAAATCGTAAAGCGATTTTCCGCCGAAGTTGTTATAAGCCTGCCACGTCGTAAACGGAATCTGAAACAAATAATCCGCACGTCTTTCGTCGTAAACGACGAACGGAATATAGGACTGCGTTCCCGTGTTCGATGCCGTCAGGCGAACAACGTAAAGCCCGTTCGTCCAAGTTGTCGGAATGTCCAAACTGCCGATCGAAGTCCAGTTGCAATTGACCAATCCGGTCGTCGCGTTCGGTGTCGGAACGGTTTGTTTTTTGCCCGGAAACGTGTAAACGTCGGTGTATCGGCAGCCGCCCAAACCGCCATACCAGCCGAGGCGAAAAACTTCCGCATAAAACTGCGGTTCAGCCGTGCTGACGTAAAAGGCAATGCTCGAACCTTTTTTTACCGCCATTTTCGAAGCATAGCCTGAAATTTCGTTGTTCATCGACGGATTCCAGATTTCCCAATCCGACGTTCCTTGTTTCTGATTTTCGATGACGATCGGGTTGCTCGCCGTCTGCGCATTCGTGTTTTTCGGCAGTAACAAATCTGCACTTGCCGCCATTCCGATTCCTGCCACAGCCTTCGCCGAATCGCCTAAAAATTCGCGTCGCGTTCTTTTTTTCATACTCTTTTTATAAATAGGTTTAAGCTACTAAATTACTAATCCCGCCGAATTTTTATTTTTTTTCAAATTTTCTGAAAAAAAATTCGTTTTAATCGTTTATTGATTTCAAATAAAAATTCCAAAATCTGTGAACGGCACTTTAAGTCCAATAAAAGTGCGAATTTATGCGTATAGAAAACGAAAACGTGCACAATGTGAATGTGCTGAACGCGCCGCTGATTGCTTCCGATTTTTTACTCGGGAACAATGAAAAACAAAAATTGACCGCCGAGATCAAAAAACTCGGTCAAACATCTTCGCTTGCCGAAAATCCATTGCTGGCGATTCCTCCGAAATTCATTTTCAACGACGTAAAAAAGAAATTTAAAGCCGGATTTGAACGCTGGATTTACGGCACACGCGAACTGCGCATTTACATTTACCCGTTCGCAAATGTTTCGAATCTTCCGAAGATCAATAAATTCAACAAAAATTCGCTCGAAGACATTTTTCAATATAAACAAACGAGTCTTTCACAGCCTTCGCGCAAAAATTTTCTGAAATTGGTCGAAAATCGTTTTGAAAAAGGAATGACGGTTTACACCTACGCCGAAGAAAATGCTTTGCAATCTTATATTTGGCTCGATCCGAACCCGCAAAATTACTATGGAAGCGGCGTCGATCAAGAGATCGTCGCGCTCCCGAAATCGCTTTACGTGCAGGACGCTTACACAAATCCGTTTGCCCGCGCTAAAGGTTTGGCGCAAGCCGGATTTTGCCAGCTCGCGCACGATGCCGCGCAAATCGCCGAAAAAGATTGTTTGTATTTAGCGGTTTTCGGCACAAACGTCGCTTCGCGCCACGCCGTCGAAAAACTCGGAACCGAACTGAAAACAAGTTATTTCTGCAAAACACGTTTCGGTTTCCGCAAAACTTGGAAAATCGAACATCGATAGTCCCAAAAACAGAACGCGAATCGAGCGGATTCGGCAGATTTTTACGGATAAATTATCAAAAAATAAATCCGTTTTTATCAGCCTAATCCGCCCGATTCGCGTTCTAATTTTCTTTTAGTTAGCCTTTCGATTTCTCAGCCAATTTCGTTTCAAATTCTGTAATTTCGCGGCAAATTCACCCGGCAATAAATTTTTCGCCGCATCGCGCAAAAATGTCCACGAATCTTCAAAAAACTGATTTGCCGAAGCAAGAAAATTAGGTCGATTCAGTTTAATTGTCACGAGATTTTCCTGTGAATTCGACCAATCGAATTTGTATGTTTCTTCGCCGCGCAGAAAATCGTAAGTCTTGTTTCCACGACAAATAGCAGCTTTTATCGAAAGTCCGATCAAAACCATTCCGACGCTCATATTCGCCCATTCGAGATCGTAACCCGCGTTGTAATAATAAAAAGTTTCGCCGTTGTCGAGTCCGTAAACGCTCGCACGGCATTCGCCTTCCGCCCAAATTTCATCGAAACGAACGAGATTTTTTTCGGATAAATCTTCGACGACCGCACGATGAAAATCCATCAACTGCGGAAGTCCGGTCGCTTCCGAACCGCCGTCTTTTTCCCAACGCTTTTCGTGTAAAAACGCGAATCTTTCAAACGCTGCCGAAATTTCAGTTTTTTCCGTTATCGAACGAAATTCAAAGCCGCCAACTTTTTCGAGTTTTTTCAAACGGCGTTTGAAATTATCTTTGCGTTTGCTTTGGCTCAAAACATTTTCCCAATCCGATTTCAAATCAATTTGCGGACAAATTGAAGAAATTATACTTTTGAAACGAAACGATTTATCGATTTCGCACAGATTTTCGAGAATCGAAACGCTCGCGGAATTTTGCGCCAAATTTTCAAGATTTATCGAATCGAAATCCTTTTCTTCACGCAAAAATTCAAACGCTTTTTCCCAGATTTCAGCTTTATTTTCTTCGCTTGCGATCAAATCCAAATAATCCGCGCCGCCGATTTCTTCGCCGAGAAAACCGAGCCGACTAAACTTAAACCCGAAAATCTTTTTCGTATGCAGACAAAGCGGCAAAATACCGATAACTTGTTCGTTTTCAACAGCTTTCAAAAGATAAATTTCACGATTTTCGGCGAGTTTTTCATACCAAGCCGCAATCCATTCAAACGACAAAAACGGCGCGCAATTCGTTTGCCTGAAAAGATTTTCCCAATCTTCACGGATTTCTAAAAGCGCGTTTTTACCGGCGGATTTTTCGATTTTAATTTGATTCATCAACTTAGTTTTCTGCAATCTCCTCTGCGATCATTGCGCCTCTGCGTGAGATTTTTATTCAAAATCTGAAACTATTATTTTTCAGATTTTGATTCTTTTTTCTCTTTAAATTTTCTCAATCTTTGCACAATTTCAAATTTCCAAAAATTCAAAAACGAACCGTAAATTCCCTTTTGAAAAATGTAAAAAGCACAATGTTCGCGTTCGCCCGAAGCGAAAAGTTTTTTGTTATAATTCGACGGCGAAAGCATATCCAGTTCGGTCGAATTGCGACGCATACATTCGCTTAAAACTTCTTTGAACAGAACATTTCCGGGCGAAAATCGGGCATAATTTTCATCAAACGACATTTTCCAGCCGATCGTTCGTTTTGCGTCGAAACCGATGCTCAAATACATTGCAATCGTTTTGCCGTCGAGTTTTAATTCGTGAATGAAAAGCACGTTTTGCACGGCACATTCACGCGCAAAATCTTCGTGCAGATTTTTGATTTTTTCGTCGGAATTCACGTCCGTTCCGGCTCGCGCTTTCCAACTCTGTGCTTCGAGCGCGAAATATTTTTCGACCAATTCTTTGGAAAAACCGTGCGTCACGCAAAATTCGACTTTGCCGATTTCCTGCAAATGACGCAAATTTTTGCTCAAAAGTTTACGGCGGTTTTTCGACAAACCTTTGAAATAATTCTCGATCAAAACGCTCTTATTTTCGCCTTCAGGAAGCGAAACGAACGGCGCGGAATCCATTTCCCAAACGCCCGTTTTGTAATTTTCGCTTTCGGCAATTTTCAATAAGTCGCTGAGCCAACTCGTTTTATACGTCAAACGAGTTTCAAACACATTCCAGCCTTTTTGACGTTTTATTTCACACCAAATCGCCTTCAAAATCTCGTCTTTTTCACTTTCGTCCGCTGTGTGAACCAGATCGAAACGCTGTGATTGCAGATTAAAAATCGCGCCGAGCTTTACAACCGGAACACCGTGAAGCGAATCTTTTTTCTTTGCGAGCGGCAAAACGGCTTTCAATTTTCCGTTTTTTCTGACCGTGACGAGCAAGATTTCGTTTTCAAAATTTTTGACGAGCGCACGAAACCATTCGGGACGAAAAAACGGCTCGTTGCTTGCGCCTTCTTCGCACAATTCGATCCACTCAGCGGAGATTTTTTCGATGATTTCCAAACCGCCGACCAAAGTTTCAGCCGTCAAAGCAGATTCGGAAACCGTTGCTTTTTTAACAGTTTCGATAAAATTCGCTCTAGTTTTTTTCAGTAAAATTGTGTTTGAAGTCATTTTTTATTAGAGATCACAAAATTATTCGGCGAGTCTTTTTTCAATTCAAAATTTTGTTTCGCAAGACTCTTTCCCTGACTGAAAACCTCTATTTCATAAACGCCGAAAAAGCCGCGAAATTCAGTATTTTTTGCGTTTTTTACGTCAATTTCCAGATTCGTCCGCCAATCGCGGTTAATTAGTTCATCCAAAACGAGGTAATTCGGTTTTGGCTGTAAATTTTCACCGATTACACCGATTGCCGGAAGCCACGCACGCGTGTCATCCAAGCCCCATTGAACGATCGCTTCTACTCTCGGGTTTCCGAACGCGACCGTGTAAAATTCGCGGTAAAATTCAGCCTGTTTTTCATCCGCCCAAACGCCTGAACGATAATTTCCCACAATTCTTTCGTAAGTTTTGCGGTCGTCATAATTTTTCGTCTGTGCACTGAACTCTGAAATTTGGATCGGTTTTCCCAGAGCGGCGTAACGGTCGAGCTTTTCGGCAACGTCGGCGGGTGAATACCATTCACGATTTGCGTGCGATTGAATCCCGACAATATCGAGCGGAATCTGTTTTTTACCGAGTTCGGAAATCAATGCGAAATATTTGTCGTTATTGTAGTTATTCGCCGTAACCGAACCGAAAACGCCGTAATCGTTTATCATTAAACGGCTGTTTGGCGAGAGATTTTTCGCCAATCGAAAAGCGTTTTCGATGTAACTTTTGCCTAAACTTTTTGCAAAAATGTCGGTTTCGAGCGAAAGATTTTCGTTGACGATCTCGACATCTTCCGCCGCGTTCGGATAAAGTTCGAAATATTTCTTAACTCTTGCATTCAAAA
>DAITPE010000129.1:0-11582 GCA_036833775.1 Pyrinomonadaceae bacterium
CTTTAAAATTTCACAAGCCCGACGAATCGCCCGTCATCAATGTTTTCGCGCAAAATTTGTCGGACGAAGCGGCGGATAACTTGTTGGAATCGGACGAAATTCACACTTCGTTTTCCGACGAGCAAAAACACGAAATCGAAAAAAATTATTTCCAACTCGTCATCCAAGACAACGGAATCGGCTTTGACGAAAAATATCTCGACCGCATTTTTACGGTCTTTCAACGTCTGCACGGACGTTCCGAATACGAAGGTTCTGGCATCGGTCTGGCGGTTTGCCGCAAGATCGTCGAACGCCACAACGGACAAATCACCGCAACCAGCGAACCCGGAAAAGGTTCTTCGTTTATCGTCACATTGCCGCTCAAACAAACAGAAAAGGAGATGAAAATTCATGAAACAATCAGCTAAATCGATCACAATTTTACTTGCCGACGACGATCCCGACGATCGCCTGCTCGTCGAAGAAGCATTCGAAGAAAACCATTTGATGAACATTCTCGAAACGGTCGAAGACGGCGAAGAATTGCTCGATTATCTGTATCAGCGCGACAAGTTCTTCGACAAACCGCGCCCGAATCTGATCTTGCTTGATCTGAATATGCCGCGCAAAAGCGGTCTCGAAGCTTTGCGCGAGATAAAAGCCGATGCCGATCTGCGCCGCATTCCGGTCATCGTTTTGACCACCTCGAAAGCCGAAGAAGACATTCTTCGCTCATACGATCTCGGCGTTAATTCGTTTATCGTCAAACCCGTCACGTTCGATTCGCTCGTCAAATTGGTGCAGGCACTCGACAGTTACTGGTTTCAGATCGTCCAACTCCCAACCGCTGAGGTAATTTAGAAATGATTTTTGCCGACGGAAAATTTATTAATGTCTTGCTCGTTGACGACGACGAGGAAGATTATATTTTGACCAAATACGTTTTCGACGATCTGCGTTCGAGCAATTACCGGCTCGAATGGGTCAACAATTTCAACGACGCGCTCGATTCGATGAAACAATCGCGTCACGATATTTATTTGGTCGATTATCATCTCGGCGGCAAAACGGGTTTGGATTTATTGCGCGAAGCGATTCAAGCGGGTTGCACGTCGCCGGTCATTCTTTTGACGGGACAAGGCGATTCGGACATCGACCTCGAAGCGATGAAAGCGGGCGCGTCCGATTATCTCGTGAAAGGCGAATTGGAAGCTCCCGTTTTGGAACGCGCGATGCGTTACAGCATCAAACACGCACGATCACTCGAAGAACTGCAAAACTCCGAAAAGCGTTTTCGTTCCGTGATTCAATCGGCGAGCGACGCGATCTTCGTGGTCGATAAAGAAGGCGAAATCACGCTCTGGAACAAAGCCGCTGCCGACATTTTCGGTTATTCGGAAGACGAAATTATCAATTTTCCCGCAACGAGCTTGATGGGTGCGAAATACGCGAAAAAAGCCCTCGAATACGGTTTGCAGAAGACGCTCGAAGAGATCATCGCGCCGATGTCGGGTTTGACGATCAATGCTTCGGGCAGACGCAAGGACGGCAGCGAATTTCCGCTCGAACTTTCGGGTTCGATCTGGAAAACGAACGAAGGAATTTATTACACGGCGATCATCCGCGACGTGACCGAACGCCGCCGCGCCGAAGAAAGACTTTTCCACGAAGCGACTCACGATGCTTTGACCGGACTCCCGAACCGCACGCAATTCCGCACGTTTTTGCAGGAAGCGATCGATCACGCCCGCCTGAAAAGAACGAAGTTCGCCGTTTTGTTTCTCGATCTCGACCGTTTCAAAGTTATCAATGACGGTTTGGGTCACGTCGTCGGCGACAAATTATTGGTTTCGATCGGCGAACGTCTGCGTGCCTGCGTTCGTCCGGGCGACATCGTTTCGCGTTTCGGCGGCGACGAATTTACGATTCTTTTGAAGGATATTCCGAATCCTTCGATCGTTACCGAAATTGCCGAAAGGCTTCAGCGCGATCTGACCTCGCCTTTCAAAATTGACGGCTACGAAGTTTTTTCGTCAGCGAGTATCGGCATCATTCTTTCGGACGAAAATCACACGAATCCCGAAAGTTTCCTGCGCGACGCGGACACGGCGATGTATCGCGCGAAGGAAACGGGCAAAGCGCGTTACGAGATTTTCGACAACGCGATGCACGTCCGCAACGTCAATCTGTTGCAGATGGAAAACGATCTGCGCCGCGCGATCGACCGCAAAGAATTCGTCATCTTTTATCAACCGATCATCGATCTGCAAACTAAAAGAATTCTCGAATTTGAAGCACTTCTGCGTTGGAATCATCCCGAACGCGGAATGGTTCCGCCAAACGATTTTATTCCTGTCGCGGAAGAAACGGGTTTAATCGTTCCGATCGGCGAATGGACGATGGGCGAAGCCTGCCGACAAATTGCCGAATGGCACGAAACTTTCCCGCTTTTCAAAGAACTGTGCGTGAGCGTCAATCTTTCGATCAAACAGCTCGTCAATGCGAGCCTGACAAATACGGTCAAGGACATCTTGAAAACGACGAATCTCGATCCGCGTTATTTGAAGCTCGAAGTGACCGAATCGATGGTCATGGAAAACGCCGATCTCGCGCTCAATATTCTTTCCGAACTCTGTGCGCTCGGCGTTCTCATCAGCACCGACGATTTCGGAACGGGTTATTCCAGCTTGAGCTATCTGCATCACTTCCCGTTCGAACGCCTCAAAATTGACCGTTCGTTCGTCGGCAGGATGGACACCGAAGAAAAGAGCGAAGAGATCGTCCGCACGATTCTCACGCTTGCCGAAAATCTGCACTTGGAAGTCGTCGCCGAAGGCATCGAAAACGAACGCCAATTCGAACAGCTTCGCAAACTCGGCTGTCATTTCGGGCAAGGTTATCTTTTCTCGAAACCAGTTCCCGCCCAAGCCGCCGAACGAATCTTGCTCAACGGCTTGGACGGCGTTCTTTCCGCGCCGCTCGCTCAAACCTTCGAACTGCCGAAAACTCCCGTGATGGAAGTGCGCGAGATTCAATAGCCGGAGCGCAGGCATCTCTGCCTGCATTGAGTGTTCGCGCTGAAAGCAAGAACGCTCACGCGCCGTTAGTTACTCAAAAGTTTGAATTGCCAAACGTATCGCCGTTCGGCGCAAAGCCGCGCACGACGTGCAGGTAGAGATGCCTGCGCTCCGACTTTTTGCGCTCGAAATTTGCGCGGTTCATAAAAAGATTGTGCGGCTCATAAAAAGATGCTGACAACCCGTAAAAAGATTGCGCGGTTCGCAAAAAGATGCTGACAACTCGTAAAAAGATTATGCGCCTCGCAAAAAGATCGTGACTATTCATAAAAAGGTCGTGCGTCTCGTAAAAAGTTTGCGAGATCGATAAAAATCTTGTGGAATGCGTCAAAAATCGTGCGATTTCGTCAAAAATCTTGTGGAATGCCTCATCCGTCGTGTGATATTCCCGAAAATCTTGTGGAATCAGCCATCCGTCTTGTGATATTGCCAAAATCTTTGTGGAATGCCTCAAAATTCTTGTGGAATGCGCCATACGTCTTGTGGAATTTCCTGTAAGACTTGTGGAATTTCTCAAAATTCTTGTGGAGTTTTTCATACGGCTTGTGGAGTTTTTCAAAATTCGTGTGGAGATTGTTTTCGGGAAACGTAATTTTTGTAAATATTTTCGAGTTTTTTGCGGCAAAGCGAATGCAAAGTAAAAAAAGAGATCGGCATATTTCAGACCATTCTCTTTTTTTTGCTCTCAATACTGCTAAAATGGAGAAAAGTTTATGTCGATCTTGAGTAAAATCAGCCTTGAAAACGGCGTGGCAATTTGCTTTATGATTACCTGTGGTTTGTGCTTCGTTTTGACGAGTTTTGCACAACCGACCTCATTACGCGAGTTTAATGCGCCTTCGCGCCAATTAATGACCGAAGGAACTCAGATAAAGATAGACGCACTGACCGAACAAATCGAAAAAGACCGTAATAATGTCGCGCTTTACAGAAAGCGTTTACGGCTTTATTTCGACCTTATCGAACTAAATTTCGACAATCGCAATTGGACGATTTACGCCGATAAATCGGAAGCAGATTTATCGCTTATCATCGAATTGGAAGAAACGCCGGAAAATTACCTTGCTCGTGCTAATTGGTTGAGTGAAAGACTACGGCGTTCTCCGCCTGCTGAAAGAGTTGTCGAACTTTATCCCGACAATCAATATTTCAATAAAGCCGCCGCCGATTATCTAAAGGCAATTCAGCTTGATTCCGATTCCAAAAATCTGGTCAGCGTTTATACCAATTTGAGCGGATTATACGTTATTCGTCCGTATAAATTAGCGGCATCTCCGAATTTTCAAGCGCGGCGCACCAAGATTCCGTTAAAGCTCGTCCGAAATGATTTTGATAATTCGATAAAATACGGACAACTGGCTTTGGAAATCAGCGCAAAAATGTCTTCTGCCGATGTTCTGCGGGAAAATTTGGCGACGACTTTTATGCTCAACATAAATACCGCTGTAAAATTGAAAGATTTTCAAACGGCACTCGGATTTTACGAATCGGGCAAAAATTTCAGCATCACAACCTCATCCTGTGCTTATTACGCAGGTTGGGGAAATATCTATCTGAAGTTGAAGAAGTTTGACAAAGCCATCGAAATCTTCAATGCCGTTTCTCAAACCGAAAATCCTCAATGTGTCGATTTGATTGCCAACAGGGGCGACGCTTTTGCGGCAAAGGGAGAATCCGAAAAAGCTTTGTCCGATTATATTAAAGCATTGACGATTGACGAAAAAGATTCACTTCAAAAAATAGGTTGGGTATATATCAAGAAAGCAAAGCTGCTTCTTAAACTCGGAAAAACAGAGCAAGCCCTCAGCGACTTAAACAACGCCGTCGAAAAAGAATATATTGCCGATTGTCCATCGGTTTATCGAATCAGAGCCAAGATTTACGGCAAACTCGGTAAACGAGACTTGGCAAAAAACGACATCCAAAACGCAAACAAATTAAAAAATCAGGCGAATTGTCTTTCAGAATAATTTTGGCAAAACGTATGCAAAACAAAAAGAGAACGGCAAATTTCAAACCGTTCTCTTTTTACTTCTGTTGATTCTTACAACTATTCGACCGTCACCGATTTTGCCAAGTTTCGCGGTTGGTCAACGTCGCAGCCTCGGCGGACGGCGATGTTGTAGGCGAGTAATTGCAAAGGCACGATCGACAGGATCGGCGCGAGTAGATCGCTGGTTTCGGGAACTTCGATGATGTGATCGGAGACGAGCGAACTCATTTCGTCGCCTTCCGTTAAGATCGAAAGAATGATGCCGTCGCGTGATTTTACTTCGACGATGTTCGAATGCGTCTTTTCATAACGCAGTTCGCTCGCGGCGTTTCCCGTTTCGCGCGTGTTGACGATCACGACGGGCAGTTTTTCGTCGATCAGCGCGTTCGGTCCGTGTTTCATTTCGCCGGCGGGATAACCTTCAGCGTGAATGTATGAAATTTCTTTCAATTTCAACGCGCCTTCGAGTGCGACGGGAAAATTGATGCCGCGTCCCAAATACAGAAAATCCTGCGAACGGAAAAAGTCTTTCGACAATTCTTCGATCGAATCGGCATCGCTCAAAAGATGTTCGATCTTCAAAGGCAATTCTGCCAGATCCTGCGCGTGTCTGCGCGAATCTTCTTCGGAAAGCGTGCCGCGAACTTGTCCGAGATAAAGCGCGAAAAGATAAAGCGCGATCATCTGCGACGTGAAAGCCTTCGTCGAAGCAACGCCGATTTCGGGTCCGGCGTGCGTCAAAATCGTTCCGTCGGCTTCGCGGTGAATCATCGAACCTTGCACGTTGCAAACCGCTAAAACCTTACAGCCTTGCGCTTTTGCTTCGCGCATCGCGGCGATCGTGTCGGCGGTTTCGCCCGATTGCGAAATGACGATCAATAAATCAGTTTCGCGCAAAACCGGATCGCGGTAACGAAATTCGGAAGCGTAATCGACCTCGACCGGAACCCGCGCAAGCTGTTCGATCATATATTTTCCGGCGTGTCCGGCGTGCCACGAAGTTCCGCAAGCGGCGATTTTTATCGATGTTACGCCTTGAAATTCTTCTTCGGAAATATCCATCGGATCGAGCCAGATCTTGCCCGTGTCGAGCGAAATCCGACCACGAACCGTGTCGCGCACGGCGCGCGGCTGTTCGTAGATTTCCTTGAGCATAAAATGCTTGAACCCGCCTTTTTCTGCCATGATCGGGTCCCAGGTGATGCGCTGTTGTTTCGGCTGCACGACGTTTCCGTCAAAATCCGTGACGCGCACCGAATCTTTCGTCAAAACCGCGATTTCCTTTTCGCCGAGATAAAAAACGTCGCGCGTATGTTGGAGAATCGCGGGAATGTCGCTGGCAACAAAAAATTCGCCGTCGCCGAGTCCGATGACGACCGGCGGACCTTCGCGCACGGCAATGATCGTGTCGGGTTCGTCCGCCGAAATGATCGAAAGCGCAAAGATTCCGCGCAATTGCTGAACGGATTTTCTGACCGCTTCTTCAAACCCGAGATTTTCAGATTTGATACATTCTTCAATCAAATGCGCGACGATCTCCGTGTCGGTTTCGGTCTTGAATTCGTGACCTTTTTCGCGCAATTGTTCCTTGAGCTTTAAATAATTTTCGATAATGCCGTTATGCACGACAACGATCTTGCCCGAACAATCGCGATGCGGATGCGCGTTTTCCTCGGTCGGTCGCCCGTGCGTCGCCCAACGCGTATGCCCGATGCCGTAATTTCCGTCCAAAGGACTCAAACGAATGCATTCTTCGAGATTGCGAAGTTTGCCCTCTGCACGACGCAGTTCGAGATGATTATTTTCATCCACGACCGCAATCCCCGCCGAATCATATCCGCGATATTCCAATTTCCGAAGTCCGTCAATAATCAACGGCACGACCTGTTTATTTCCAACGTATCCAACGATTCCACACATAATTTTTCTTAAAAATCTTCTAACAAAATAGTCTCGTTAAAGAGTTTTGTAATATTTTTTGCTAACTCGACTCTTTTTTCAGTTCCCGTAAGCTTTAAATTGTTTTCCAATAAATCGTTTTTAAATGGCTCTGCTCCCACCTTGATCTTTTTTATCAGTTCAATCAATAAATTTTGTCTTAATTGAAGTTTTGCAATTTTTTCTTCTTCACCGACATCACATATCAAACCTGAAGGCAGAAAACTGATGCCAACTGTTCTCGTTATTCGCTCGATCTTTTTATTGTCATTCTTTGATAATTGTCCGAAACTCAAACCCGAATTTTCAATACTTTGCGTAATATTTTTAATCAAATCAACACTATTCCGTTTATCCGTGACGACTATCTTTTGTGCATTTACATCAAACTCAATTTTTCCGTTCTTCGAAAGCAAAGGCTGAAATAATTCTTTAACAAAAATATCTTTTTTAGTCAGAGAATTTTTAGTGTTAGTTAATTGTATAGTTTCAGTTACTAAGCCTGTCTTTTCTTGTGCCGAAATTGATGAAAGACAAAAAAATGTAAATAAAACTGTAATCAACAAAGCCTTTTCGATGTGATTTCCCCGAATTTTACACATAATTTATTAGTTTTTGAAAGATAAATTGATTTTCATAATTTCAGCTTGATTGAGAAGAACTTTTGTCTTCTTCACTCAAATCTTTCAAAACTTTGGCAGGTGCGCCGACGACGAGTTTGTTTGGTTCGATGTCTTTTGTGACGACGCTTCCTGCGCCGGTCGATGCGCCGTCGCCGACTTTGACGGGTGCGACGAGCATTGTGTCCGAACCGATCTTGACGTTGTTGCCGATGGTCGTCGCGTGTTTGTTTTTGCCGTCGTAATTGCAGGTGATCGCGCCTGCGCCGATGTTGGTTTTTTCGCCGATGGTTGCGTCGCCGAGGTAAGTTAAATGGCTGGCTTTCGAGCCGCGACCTAAGATAGTTTTCTTGAGTTCGACGAAGTTTCCGACCTTCGATTTTTCTTCCATTTTCGCCTTTCCGCGCAAATGCGCCATCGGTCCGACGGTGCATTGATTGGCGATTTCAGAATCAATAATTAAACAGTTATCGAGAATTTCAACGCCGTGTCCGACGGTCGAATTCGTGATGCGCGTTCCCGGACGAATCGTACAGCCGTCGCCGATATTCGTTTCGCCTTCGATCGTCACGTTCGGATAAATCACCGTATCGCGTCCGATGCTGGCGCGTTCGCTGATGTATGTATTTTTCGGATCGATGAACGTCACGCCGTAATCGAGCATCATTTTTTTGATGACGCGGCGGCACAAAACTCTTTCCATATCGGCGAGTTGAACGCGATTGTTGATGCCTTCGATCTCGAAAGAATCGTTGTGATGATAAATGGCGATGTCTTCGCCCGCTTCGCGCAGAAGACTCGGAACGTCAGTCAGATAATATTCGCCTTGCGAGTTATTATTTTCGACATTTTTCAATGTCGCAAAGAGCTTTCGCGTATTGAAACAGTAAATTCCCGAATTTATTTCTTTAATTTTCCGCTCTTCGTCGGTAGCATCTTTTTGTTCGACGATGCGGTCGAAAAGTCCGCCGTCGTCGCGCACGATGCGTCCGTATCCGCTTGCGTCATCGAGTTTGACAGTCAAAATAGTGCAAGCCGCACCGCGTCCGCGATGATTGTGATGCTGTTGGACAAGCGCGGCGAGCGTTTCGGCGCGAATCATCGGAACGTCGCCCGAAAGAATCAAAAGCGTCGAGTTTTCGTTTTCCAAAAAACCGCGCGCAGAATTTACCGCATCGCCCGTTCCGAGCTGTTCTTTTTGCCAGACGAATTTCGCGTGATCGGAATCCAACTCCTCCAAAACCGCCGCTTTTACGTCTTCGCCCTGATGCCCGATAACGGCGTAGATCATTCGCGGCGCAAGCGCGGTCGCCGTTCGGCAAACGTGATTTATCAATGGACGACCGTCGAGACGATGCAAAACTTTTGCCAAATTCGAACGCATCCGCGTTCCCAAACCCGCCGCCAAAATCAAAACATCGAGATTTGCTTGTTCGTTAGAAAGATTTTCCATAAATACTTTTTTCGGCACGAATTTCATGCCGTTACCACGCCTTGAATTTCTGCGTTTTGACGATTTGAAATGAATTTATTTTTTAACTGTAAACCGCAAAGCATCACGACTTGCGCCAATTTTTCGGGATGATGCCGAACCATTTCGCCATCGTCCAATAGATTACCATAAACCAATTCCGCGCCTTCAATGATTTCGGGCGAGATCGAACCGTGAACGCCGATCTGCTCCGCGCCTTCGTGCGAATAAAGTTCGGCTTGCAGTTCATTGATCGGACGATTATTGACGACGACGTAATCGAAATTTATTTCCGCCGCATAATCGCGGACGATCTCGAGATGCCGACGCGCCGTAAATCCGTCGGTTTCGCCCGGCTGCGTCATTAAATTGCAGATAAAAATCTTCGTTGCGCGCGATTCGGCAATCGCGCGTTCGACGCCTTCGACCAGAATCGGCGGCAAAAGCGACGTAAAAAGCGAACCCGGACCGACCGTAATCACGTCGGCTTCGTAGATCGCCGCCAAAGCTTCGGGCAAAGGCTGACAGCTTTCCGGTTCTAAATACAATTTTTCGATCAGATTTCCGACTTTGCCGATATTCGTTTCGCCGCGCACGATCGAACCGTCTTTCAATTTTGCAGCTAGTCGCACATCCGCCATCGTCGCCGGATAAATATGTCCTTTGCTTGCCAGAACTTCGGAAGAAAGTTTGACGGCTTCGGCAAAATCGCCCGTAATTTCGGTTAAAGCCGCGAGAAAAAGATTTCCCAAACTGTGTCCGCCGAGATCGCCGTCGCCGCGAAAACGATGATTGAAAACTTTTGAAAGCAAATGCGAATCTTCGGAAAGCGCGACCATACAATTGCGAATGTCGCCCGGCGGCAGCATTTGCAGTTCGTCGCGCAATCTGCCCGAGCTTCCGCCGTCGTCGGAAACTGCGACAATCGCCGAAAGTTTTTTGATGCGGAAAAGGTCGGTTTCATCCGGTTTTACGTAACGCTTCAAGCCGGAAAGAAGCGTTGAAAGACCGTTTCCGCCGCCGATTGCAACGAGATTCAAGCCTTCCGATGTTTGCGAAAATAGATGATTTTTCATTTACCAGAATGGAGTTTCAGCACAATCTTCAGAGGCAGGTGAAAAATATTTCAAGATCGGCAAGATTCTTTTAAGATTAAATTAATTTGTCGGTAAAACTTTCGGCAAGCGCGTTTGCCGAATTTGATTCTAACATTTTCATAAACTTCGGGCAATTAATTTTTATTGATTAGATTTATAGTATTTGCTTATGCTTTTTTTATTGAAAAGCGACTTTTTTTAATATTAATTTGGCAATTATTGAAAACTTAAAGCGTTTTATTTCAGAAATAACGCCGAAACCCGCGATTTTTTCGGGTTCTTATAAAAAATGCTTGAAAGGTCGGTTGCTAAAAGCTATTCTGTAAGCAGAAAGCTATTCTGAAAATAAAAAGATAACCGAAAAACGATGGCAAAATACGATGACGTAACGGCAGTAATTTTGGGCGGCGGCGCAGGTTCGCGCCTTTTTCCGCTCACGCGAGAGCGTTCAAAACCGGCAGTTCCGCTCGGCGGAAAATACCGTCTGATCGACGTTCCGGTTTCAAACTGCATCAATTCGAATATTATGAACATTTTCGTTTTGACGCAGTATAATTCGGCTTCGCTCAATCGGCATATTTCGCAAACTTATCGTTTTTCGAGTTTTTCGAGCGGTTTTGTCGAAATTCTCGCCGCCGAACAGCGCAACGACAGTCCCGATTGGTTTCAGGGAACGGCTGACGCGGTTCGCCAGATTATGCCGCATTTGCGCGGTCGAAAAGTCGAAACCTTGCTGATTCTTTCGGGCGATCATCTTTACCGGATGGATTACCGCGATTTTCTGAAAAAACATTACGAAACCAACGCTGACGTGACGATTTCGGTAATTCCCTGCAAAGAATCCGAAGCCGTTGAATTCGGACTTTTGAAGGCTGACGAACGCGGAAAGATCGTCGAATTTAAGGAAAAACCGAAAGGCGACGAGCTTCAGGCAATGCGTGTTGACACGACTAATTTCGGACTCGATGCTGAAGAAGCGCAGCAGCGACCGTTTCTTGCGTCGATGGGAATTTACGTTTTCAATTACAAAAAATTGGTCGAACTTCTTGAAACGGACAATTCTTGGGTAGATTTCGGGCGCGAAATTATTCCGTGTGCGATCGAAAAATTAAATGTTCAGGCGCATCTTTTCAACGATTATTGGGAAGACATCGGAACGATCCGCGCCTTTTTCGAGGCAAATCTCGATCTTGCCGCGCCTTTGCCGCAATTCAATTTTTTCGATACGCAAATGCCGATCTACACACGTTCGCGCTATCTTCCGCCGTCGAAAGTTCACCACAGCGACATTGATAATTCGATGGTCAGCGAAGGCTGTATCTTAAACGGCGTTCACGCACAAAATTCGATCATCGGACTCAGAAGCCGAATCGGTGAAGGCGTGAGAATCGAAAATTCGATCGT
>DAITPE010000130.1:0-11525 GCA_036833775.1 Pyrinomonadaceae bacterium
ATTATTTTGATTTTTCAGCAAAACGATCGAACGCCGCGCCGCTTCGAGCGCAAGCGCACGGTGTTCCGCACTGTCAACGATTTTTTCGGCTTTATTCGGATCGACATACGGATTTTCAAAAAGTCCGAGTTGAAATTTTGAACGCAAAACGTTTGCAACCGCACGATTTACGAGTTCTTCGGAAAGTTTGCCCGCTTTGACCTGCTCGACGATCGTTAAATAATTATCTGGATCGGGAAGCTCCATATCGACTCCGGCTTCGAGCGATTGACGCGTTGCGTCCGCTTTATCGAACGCAACGCGATGACGCGAAGCAAGCTCGCCGATCGCGTAATAATCGGAAACAACTACGCCTTGAAAACCGAAATCTTTACGCAGAATGTCTTGCAAAAAATGTTTATTCGCGTGCGCCGGAACGCCGTCGAGTTCGTGATAAGCAGGCATTATCGACTGCAAACCGCCTTCTTTGATCGCGGCTTCAAAAGTTTTCAGATGCGTTTCGCGCAGAAGTCTTTCCGACAAATTAACAGGCGCAATGTTCGTTCCGCCTTCGGGTTGACCGTGACCGATGAAATGTTTGCCGGTTGCGATGACGTGATTTTCGCCGATCTTCGGATTCTGATTATTCGCGCCGCCTTGCAAAGCTTTGACGACCGCAACGCCGAAACGCGAAGCCAAATACGGGTCTTCGCCGTAAGTTTCTTCGGTTCTGCCCCAACGCGGATCACGCGCAATGTCGAGATTCGGTCCGAGAACGTGCTGCGAACCGCGAACGCGTGTTTCCAATGCTCCGGCGGTGAAAACGCGCGTCGCTAAATCTGTGTCCCAACTCGAAGCAAGCGAAAGCGGTGTCGGGAAAACGGTCGAACCGCGCGCCATATTTCCGTGCAGAATTTCGTCGTGAAAAACCGCCGGAATTCCCAAACGCGTGTTTTCGATGAGCCATTTTTGAAAAGTATTCGCAAATTCCGCCGAACCGCGCGGAGTTTTGTCTTCGCTCTGACGCGCGATTTGTCCGATTCCGTATGGAATTAATTTTTTAGCTTTTTCGGGAGAAAAATCGCCGCGATCGGTGCGCGGAGTCGCGTCTTTGTTATCGATTGTCTGCGGCTTTTCATTCCACAAACAAATTAACTGCGCGGCTTTTTCTTCCAAGGTCATTCGTCCGAGCAAATCTTTAACTCGTTCATCTATTGAAAGTTGCGGGTTTTTGTAAGGCAAAACGGTTTGCGCTTTTGAAGTTGAAAATCTTGCGACGGAAAAGATTCCGCTCAAGACCAAAATCAAAGTTAAACCGAACTGCCAACGCTTAATCATCGAATGTTTTTTGTTTTTATCTGCTCTTTTTTTCATCGTTTCTTTAATATTCAACTGCTTCATTCATTAAAACTTCTTCGCGCACAAGGCTTTCATACCAGAATTTTTTCAAGAAAATACTCGTGCCGACCAAAATCAAAACGCTTATCAAAATTCCCGTAAAATTTCGTAAAATCACGTAAACGGGAATCGTTATCAATGTCATTTGCCAGATAATTCCGACTCCGCAATTCGTCAGATCGCGCGTCGCGTCGCGGTTTGGTTGAAGATTTTCATCTTCTTCGCGGCACATTTCATAAACCGGCTGCCAAAATCCCCAAGGACGCACGTCGCGGTAAAATTTTTTCAAAGTTTCGGCTTCGACGGGGTTTGTTAAAAGGCTTCCGACGACGCTGGCGATTGCTGAACAAATTAAAATAACGGGAAACGCGTAAAGGTCGTTAAAGGTCAGCGCGTATTGCGTTTTTACTACGGGAAGCATCAAGGCGCATAAAATTCCCGTCAGCATTCCGTAAAAATATCCGTAACCGTTGAGCCGCCACCAATACCATTTCAAAATGTTTGCCGCCGTGTAGCCGCCGAAAAGTCCCGAAACGATCCATTGCGTGATCGAATTGATCGAGGATAGAAAATATCCGACGAAAATTCCTGCCGCCAAAACCAAAATCGAAGCCAAATATCCGGCGCGAACGAGCGTTTTATCTTTCGCGTTCGGATTGAAATACGGTTTGTAAACATCGTTGACGAGATACGCCGCGCCTGCATTGACCGTTGCGCTAAATGTTGACATAAAAGCGGAAAGCAATCCGGCAAGAATCAATCCGACCAATCCCGCAGGCAAAAAGTTATTGATCACATACGGCAAAACGAGTTCAAAATCGGCGTTGCCCATTTTGTTGAATTGCGGCGTGATAAAAGCCAAACCGAGCAGCGTAATTCCCGAAATCAAAATCCAGCGCGGAACAAGACAGATCGAAACGATCGCGCTCATCAGGCTTGCTTCCTTCGGACTTTTCGCGGCTAAAATCCTTTGCATATCGTAATTCGGAGCCGCGCCCGCCATACTGCTCAAAATTCCTTTCGTAAACATCAGCGCAAAGAAAAGTCCGAATCCTTTTGCCCAGCCGTCGTCGGCAATTTTGGAATTGAGCGCAGGTAAAAGCGAATTCCAATTCAAATCGATGTTCCAGCCGAAAAAGATATTCTGCCAACCTTCAGGTGTTAAAGAGTTTAGCGAATCCGCGCTGACCGTATTCATTGCAATAAAGGCAATAAAAACACTCGACAAAGCCATCAACAAAAACTGCACGAAATCAGTCAAAACGACGCTCAGCATTCCGCCTAAAACTACGTAAATTGCCGTGATTCCCATTATCAAAACGGCGTAAGTGTTCGGCGATAAATCCCACGGAAGAAAGACTTTGCAGAATTTTCCCATTCCCTGAAAATCGTAGCTGATGAAGCCGACGACCGAAATTAACGCAAAAAGCAGAATCACCGCGCGCGCTAATTCGCCGCCTTTATCTTTGCCGAAACGCGTTTGAACCCATTCCGCGCCTGTCCGAACTTTTGAACGCCGAACCCATTTTGAAAGATAAACCGCATCGAAAATCTGGTTGTAAATTGCCCATAACCAAGGCAGAAAAACGCCTTTCAAACCGTATGCAAAAAGGATATAAACGAGCCACATCGTGCCGGTAATGTCCCACATCGCCGACGCATTCGACACGCCCAAAAGCCACCAAGGCATCGAATTTTCGCCCAAAAAATACGATTCCATATTTTTTGAAGCGCGGCGCGTGACATAAATTCCGATGCCGATCATAGCAACGAAATACACGACGAGAATAATGATGTCGAATGTTCCTAAATGCAAACAGTTTCCTTAATTTTGAAATCTATAAAAGTCTAAAAAACTAAAAAGCATCGATCAGCGAACGGACTTTCAAATTACGGCGAAATTCGTCCGCGCTCATTTTTTGTTTTGTGCGAAATTCGATCTCGATGTTTCTATTCGGGATCAAGTCGAAATAATTATCCGAGAAAAATCCTTCGGTAAAGCCCGACAGATAAACGGATTTTGCCAATGAATCAGTCGAAAGCGCGATCTTGAAGCCGTTTGCCGTCGGCGTGATTTCCGTTTTGATATTCGGTTTTGAAACGCTTAATTCTTTGAACGGTTTGAAGAAATATTCGTTTTGCGAAACCGTTTTGCCGCCGATCTTTAATTCGGCTAAAAGAAAAGCGTTTTTATCGTCTGCGCCGTTCAAAAAATCCGAAACTTTCTGCGTAAAATATGATTTTCCTTTGAGCGGTTCGGCTGAAATATCCTGCGATGTCGAACTCAAAACTTTGCCGTTCAGATCAACCAAATTCAAAATCATCTGTGCTTGTTTCGCGTCGGGCGAATCGTTTACAACGTAAATGTTCAGCGTTCCGTCATCTTCAACGTGCGGCGAAATCATCTGCGGCGCGTAGAATTTTCTCGTGTAATACATCAACGCTTTCCAGCGTCCGAAATAATCCATTCCCGACCACGAAGCGACCTGCCAGCAATCGTTTGCCTGCCAGTAAAGCGAACCCATATTTCGTGGCATTATGCGCCGAAAATGTTCCGCGCCGATCTTGATTCCTTCCGCCTGCAAAACTTGGCTGACGTATAAAAACGACTCGAAATCTTTCGGCTGATTGTATTCGCGCAACATATATTCTTTGACGAGTTGATTGCCGCGCGGATGACGTTGATGCGCCAGCATTATCGGCGTTTCGATCGATTTGCGGTCTTCTTCGGTCGTATAAGTTTTGACGGTTTCAAATTCGGGAAACGACTGAAAACCGTATTCACTCATAAAACGCGGAAACTGTTTCTCGTATTCTTTATAAGGCTTTTCGGCGTGCCAAACTTGCCAATAATGAACGTCGCCGACGCGCTGTGAATCCGAATCATCTTGAAAATTCGAACTCGGACTTGACTGCCAATAAGGACGCGAAGGATCGTATTCGTCCAAAACTTGCGGAAGAAGTCGCACGAAAAGTTTCAGATAATCGTCCCAAATATGATTCGGCAAAGTGTTTTTCCAACCCCAGTGCGCCCAAGCCGTTTCGATCTCGTTGTTGCCAACCCAAATCACGATCGACGGATGATTTCGCAGACGTTTGACGTTATCGATTGCCTCGGCGCGAACATTATCCAAAAACGCTTTATCGCCCGGATACATTGAACACGCGAACATAAAATCCTGCCAAACTAGGATTCCCATTTCGTCCGCGAGATCGTAATAATAATCGTCCTCGTAAATACCGCCGCCCCAGACGCGAAGCATATTCATATTTGCGTCTTTGAGCGAAGTCAGAAGTTCTTTGTATTTCTCTTTCGTGATGCGCGTCGGGAAAATGTCCGCCGGAATCCAATTTGCGCCGCGACCGAAAACGGGAATTCCATTGACGACGAATTCAAAACTGATGCCGTCTTTGTCGGGCTTTTGACGAAGTTCGAGCGTTCGAAAACCCGTCCGTTTCGATTCTTCGTCAACCGTTTTTTTATTGATAATTAATTTTGCTTTGAAATTGTAGAGCGATTGGTCGCCCAAACCGATCGGATACCAAAGTTTTGGATTTGCCATGGCAAAATCGAGCGAAACTTTATTTACGCCTTTCGTTAATTTAATTGCTCGTGTCGCAACGACTTTTTTATCGCTTTCAATCTCGATCGTCGCATCGATTTCGCTTGCCGCAACGACTTCGACATTCGCCGAAACATTCGCGTTTTCTTTCGATAATTTATTTTGCTTGATGTGCAAATCTGCAATTCGCGCATTGTCCCAAACTTCCAGATTGACGGGTTTCCAAACGCCGCTTGTGACAAACCGCGGTCCCCAATCCCAACCGAATTGATACGGAGCTTTACGCGTGTAAGGCGAAGTTTTTTCGCCTTGATCGTTTGAAGCGGGAAGTTCGTAATCGAGTTTTTTCATTAACGGTAAAATTTCGTTGATCGGCGAGCGAAACTTGATTCGCAAAACATTTTCGCCCTGTTTCAATGAATTTTTAACGTCAACGCGCCACGTCCGAAACATATTGTCGGCGGACAAAATTTCCTTATCGTTTAGAAAAACATTGGCGTAGGTGTCGAGTCCTTGAAAGACGATTTCGATATTTTGGCGTTTTAAAGTTTCGGCAGAAATTTGAAAAGTGGTTTGATATTCCCAATCAGTTTTGCCGATCCATTGTAGATTTTTTTCGTTGTCGCGGTAAAACGGGTCTTCAATCTTTTTGTTGGCGAGTAAATCCGTATGCACACAACCCGGAACGGTCGCCGCAAGCCATTCTTGTTTACCCGCTTCACGGAATTTCCAACCCGAATTTAAAGAAATTTCCGTTTTTTGTGCGGCTGCATTTTCGATCATAAAAATACTCAAAATTAAGATAAGCCAAAAAATTTTCATCGTTTTTACCTCGCAAAGGCAGAAAACCGCGTGTCAGCAAGAATATAGAAATGATTTTTTATAAAATCCCAAATCCGAATTCCAAAATCCCAAATCGAAACTATCTTTTGTAAACCCGCACGTAATCGACGACCATCGTATTCGGAAAAACCGAAGTATTGTCGGGATTTCCGCCCCAAGGTCCGCCGACCGCAAAATTCAAAATGATAAAAAACGGATGATCGTAAACCCATTTCGAGCCGTTCGGCAAATCGGTCGGCGTTAGAGTTTTATACAAATTTCCGTCAACGAAAAACTGAATTTTGTTTTCGCTCCATTCAGTCGAATAAACGTGAAAATCGTCGGCAAAAGGCGCATTATTGGAAAGATTATAATTGGAAGACAAACCGTTTGCGCCCGAATATCCCGGACCGTGAATCGTGCCGTGAACGGTCACGGGTTCGCGCCCGATATTTTCCATAATGTCGATCTCGCCGCACGTCGCCCAGCCAACTGTATCGATGTTATTGCCGAGCATCCAAAACGCACTCCACATTCCCTGCGAACGCGGAATTTTGATTCGTGCTTCAAATTTTCCGTATTTTTGCTCGAATTTTCCTTTTGTAATGAGCCGCGCCGAAGTGTATTGACACGGACCATACCAACAAGAAAGCGTCAGCGGCGGATTCAGTTTAATTGCTTTGATGACAAGATTTCCGTTGCCGTCGAGATACGCGTTATCGGTCGAGTTCGTATAATACTGTAATTCCTGATTGCCCCAACCGCCGCCGCCGATCTCAGCCGTCCATTTGCTCGTGTCAACACCCGAACCGCTTGCGCCGTTGAATTCGTCTTTAAACGTCAATTTTCGATAACGAACTTGTCCTTGCGCAGAAAGTTGGGCAAAAAAAGCGGTAATGAAAATGATTATAAATAATGTTTTTAACGATTTTCGGCACATAATTTTTCAAAATGTTTAGAATTATTATTCTTTGCGAACTTTGCGTCTTTGCGTGAAATAAAATTTAAATCACGCAAAGTTTGCAAAGAGCGCAAAGTGGTAAAACTGCTTTTATTCTCAACGAATTACAAACTCATAAACTTCAAACAAACAGGTACGGGAACTTGCGCCGTATTGCCTGTCGATGTCAGCTTTCCGGTTTTTTCGTCGATGCGGAAAACGACGATGTTATCCGAATTTTGATTTGCGGCGAGCAAAAAATTTCCGCTCGGATCGATCGCGAAATTACGCGGAGTTTTTCCGCCTGTCGAAACGTGTTCGATGTATTCGAGCTTTCCTGTTTTTTCGTCTATCTTATACGAAACAATACTGTTATGTCCGCGATTCGAGCCGTATAGAAACTTTCCGTTCGGCGAAACGTGAATGTCCGCGCACGATGCGCCGACGGTCGAAGCCTTCGGCGGAAGCGTCGGAACGGTTTGGACTTCCGTCAAAGTTCCTTTTGTTTCGTCGTATGCCAGCGAAGTGAGCGTCAAATCCAATTCGTTTATCAAAAACGCGAATTTTCCGCTTCCGTGAAACGTGAAATGACGCGGACCTGCGCCGCCTTTTGTTTGATAAAACAACTGATTTTCATTCGGTTTTAACTTGCCCGTTTTATCGTCGAAAGCGTAGATCATCAGCTTGTCAATGCCCAAATCAGCGGCAAACGCGAAACGATTGTTGCGGTCTAAAGTAATCGAATGCGCGTGTGCCGCTTCTTGTCGGTCTTTGTTGAGACCGGAACCTGTATGTTGAATCAATTCAACGGATGCGCCGAGTTTTCCGTCTTTTTCGATCGGGTAAACGGAAACGTTTCCGCCGAGATAATTGGCGACGAGCGCGAATTTTCCGTTTTCGCTCGTCGTGATAAAACAAGGTGCGCCGCCGAGACTGTTTTGTTTATTCAAAAACTGCAAATTGCCCGTTTTGTGATCGATCGCAAACGCGCTCACCGCGCCCGCTTTTTTGCCTTCGTATTCGAGCAGTTCGTTGACGGCGAAAAGATGTTTTTTGTCTTTCGAAACAGTCAAAAATGACGGTTCGAGAACGTCTTTGACCGTGTACAAAGGCGATAATTTTCCCGTTTCCGTATCGAATTTATGAACGTAAATCCCTTGACTCTTTCCCGTTGATGTATAAGTGCCGATGTATAAAAGCATTTCCTTTGATCTCTTTTTATTGTGCGATTTAGCGTGGCTCGCGAGCGTCAGAATTCCTGCGCCCGCAGTACCGATCTTCAAAAAATCGCGTCGTGTAAATTGTTTATTGTCCGACATTTGTAAAACTTAACTCCTTTGCGCTTTTTGCCAGAATGAGTGCGCCGTAAACTCCGCTTTCGCTTCCCATCGAAGCTTGTAAAATTTCGACTTTTTCGATCGGAAGCATCGTCACATTTTTACCAATCTCGCGCCGCAGCGGTGCAAGAAGCAATTCGCCGACTGACGAAACGCCGCCGCCGATCACGACGACTTGCGGCGCGGTCAAAGTGATCGCATTTCCGATGCCGATCGCCAGATATTTCACTGTTTCATCCCAAATTTTCAAAGCCGTTTCGTCATTGTTTTTAACTGCTTCAACGACCGTTTCCGCCGTAATTGACGAATAGTTTTCAACATTTCCGCCGTTTTGCGCGGCAAGCGTTTCGCGCATTCTCCTTGCGATTCCGGTTCCCGAAGCGATCGTTTCCAAACATCCGTTTGCGCCGCAGCGGCAGGGAAATCCGTTGATTTCAACGATCGTGTGACCGATCTCGCCCGCGCCTGCCTGAACGCCGTGATGAATCTGTCCGCCGCAAATGATCGCACCGCCGATTCCGGTCGAGATCGTGATATAAAACATATCCCGAAAATCTTTTCCCGCACCGTGTGCGAATTCGCCGAGCGCGGCGGCATTTGCGTCATTATCGAGAATTACGGGAACGCCGAAACGCTTTTTGACGAGTTCGACAATCGGAAATTCCTTCCAATCGGGCAAATTTACGGGTGACATCACAAGCCCGCGCTCAATATCGATCGGTCCCGGACAGCCGATGCCGATCGCGGTCAATTCGACTTTTTTCTCGGCGATTATTTCTTCAAGTGCAGTGCAAATGTTTTCCAAAATCTGCACAGGTCCGAGCGTGACTTCAGTCGGCAAACGGCGCGAAGCGATTATTTCGCCTTTTTGATTTTCAATCGCAATGGCAATTTTCGTCCCGCCGATGTCGATGCCTGCGACCGCTTTTTCGTTCATTTCGTTGAAATTCCCCGTGTCGTTGATAAACTTAATTTCCCGCCGTCGCATTGACCAAAACTTTCATTGATTCAACGACTTGAAATTCCACACCGGCTTTTTGTTTGCCGATTTCCGCAAGAGTTTTCAATTTTGCCTCACGCCAATCCGCGCTCGATTTTTTTCCCGTTCGAATAAAATCCGACGCGTCCGTTCCGATCTCTGCCAAACTTTGCAAATCCATCACAAGCTGTTTTGCTTCCGTCAAAGCGGGCGCGTTTTCGATTTGTTTTTCCAACAACATTCCGCTGGTTTTCCAATTAGCGAAAAATATGCTCAAAGGAATCAAAGCATTCTGAAAATCCTTATCTTTTGTATGGCTTTGGACAATTTTATTAAACTCGCGCGCGCCGTAAGCATCAGCCTGCGAAGCATCGATCAAACCCGTCAGCGGTGAAAGCATCGTTTGCGGACGAACTTGGTAACGGCGATATTCTTTGACCGGTTCGATCACGGAAACGAGCGTTTGCAGCGCGGTAATATCTTGTCCGTTCGTCAAACGGCGAAGCATCATTGCTTGATTTTTGCGGTGCGTCAAACCTAATTCTTCGAGCCGAATGCTGGTCGTTTCAAGACGGCGATACATATCGTCAACATCGTTTACTTCACGCGGCGACCAAAACCTTTCGGCGATCGCAGGCATTCGCGACCAAATGCGCGAATCGATCGTTTCAGGCGAAACCCATTCGCTCCACATCGTAGCTTCGCCGCCGAGAACACGTTTTTGTTCTTCTGCCGCCAGCGTCGTGTCAGCCGGAAGCGGATCGACGACGTAATGTTGCGAAGCCGGAAACATCAGATCGATGTAGTAACCATTTGAAAGTACGCCCGTAAAACCCTGTTTCGCGGCTTCCGCCAGAGCTTTTTGTCCGCGCCACGAGTGAATCACGACTTCTTTCGGCAGATCGGGCTGAAAGATTTCGTCCCAACCCATCATAATTTTTCCGCCTTTTTGCAGGAATTTTAAGATTCGTTTGTTGAAATATGTCTGCAATTCGTGCTGATTTTTGATGTTGTTTTTCTGCATAAAGGCTTGAATGTTTGGATTTGCCGCCCATTGTTTGCCTTCGTTTTCATCGCCGCCGATATGCATATATTTATCGGGAAAAAGCTGCGCCATTTCCGCGAAAAATCCTTCGAGCAATTTGTAAGTTTTTTCGTTCGTCGGGTCGAGCGTCGGATCGAAAATTCCGGGCTGACGTTCGATCTTATAAGTTTGTCCGGGCAATCCGCTGCCGATTTCGGGATGCGAAACGAGCCAAGCCGTCGCGTGTCCGGGCATATCGAATTCGGGCATCACGCGAATTCCGCGATCGGCGGCGTATTTAATGATCTCGCGGATTTGTTCCTGCGTGTAAAAATCGCCGTCCGAACCTTGCAGATGCAGTTCGGGAAAGCGTTTCGTTTCGACGCGAAAACCTTGATCTTCGGTCAAATGCCAGTGCAGAACGTTTAATTTTACCGCCGCCATCGCATCCAAATTTCGTCTTAAAACTTCCATCGGCTGAAAATGACGCGCCGAATCGATCATCAATCCGCGCCAAGGAAAACGCGGTTTGTCGTTGATGGAAACTGCCGGAAAATAAAATCCGTCTTTATCGCCTTCTAAAAGCTGCAAAAATGTTTCAAGTCCGCGCATCGCGCCGACAGTTGTTTGCGCATTAATTTTCGCTTGTTTTTCGTTGATTTCGAGCGTGTAAGATTCATCGTCGCCGAGCATCGGAATCGCGTTTCCGGTCGAAGCTGTTTGAATTAAAAGACTTGCATTCGCCGCATCGCTTGAATATTCGCGCGAAAGTTCAAAGATTGTTCGACCTTCGAGCCGACGCATCGCTCGAAAAACGTAACTTTTCAGCCGTTCGTCTGTCTTTCCCGAAAGCGCGACCGTGAAATTTTTCGTCACGCGAAGTTTTGCGTTTTTCCACGTAACATTTGCCGGAACGGGCATCAGATTGCGCCGCATCGTTTGCAAATCCTGCGCTGAAATTGTAAAAATTGCCGACAAAATCAGCGTTAAAACTAAGAGAACTTTGATCATATTGAAATTTTGTCCAAGCTTTTGCTTGAACTTTTCCGCCTTACTCGAATTTATTTTTGCGCGTTAAAAGAATCGATCGCATTTCGCATACAATCGGCAATTTCCGTCGAACTCGCTTTGAACATATTAAAGCCGCCGTCCCATTCCCACCAAGCGTTCGGAATCTTTAATTTACCCAAGATTTCATAAACCGTGGCGGCGTGGCGGCATCTGTCCACTTCCGAAGCGTAGCGCGTAAAAGAACCGAATTCGCCCAAAAAAATCGGCACTTTGTATTTTTCCGACCAATCTTTCGCCACCTTCAGATCGGCAAACATTTTATCTTTCTGCGAATCTTTTTCGTAATTATTTATCAAATCCGCAACCCAATTATCGTCAGCGGTTTGCGGAGCTTTTGCAGAAAAAGTTTTCGTCCAAGGAAACGGAATATTTTTCATTTCCGCCAAACCTTTGCTCGACCACGTCGCGCCTT
>DAITPE010000131.1:0-11366 GCA_036833775.1 Pyrinomonadaceae bacterium
TCCATCGAATGTGCGACCGAAAGATATGAGATAAGCCGCGAAAGTGTGCGTTCGCTGACGCCTTTTTCGTAATATGTTTCGACAAGTTTGACGAGCGGCAGTGAAATATTGTCGGCTTCGCCTTCCTTTAAAACTTTGGCAATGTAAACCGACGACCAATCTTCACGCGTGGCGATCAGTGCAAGGTGTTTTTTGAGCGACTCTTCAAAATCGATACGGAAAAGTGCGCGCCAAGCCCAGAAAGAAATGACCGGATCGCGTTTATGAATAAACGGTTCGACCTTTTCGTAAACGGATTTATCGCGCAAATTTCCATACGTGTTGATTGCAAGGAGCTGATTGCGAGGAAAAGGACTTTTGAGGAGTTTGTAAGTTTTTTCGGGGACGTTGAGGTTTTCGGCAAGCAAATTGAGATAATCTTTCGAAGGTCCGCGTAAGGTTTCGTGAACGTAATTCCAAAGATGCAGAAAATGATTGAGGTCGCGCATTTCGAGCGGCACCGAAATTTCAAATCTGCCGGTTTCTTCATATTTAAAGAGCAGATTATCTTTTTGAGATTCTTTGAGTTCGGCGATCTTTTTTTCTCTTGCCGAAGTTGGCAGAGTTTTTGTTTGAGGTTCTTCGATGGCGGAAACTTGATAAAGCGTTTCTTCCCATTGTTTCATCACCGTTTCTTGCCGTTCTTTGGCAAAAGCACTCCTTCTGCGAAGCCAAATCATAAAGGCAATGCAGAGAAATGCAAGCAGGGTGAACGAGCCGCCCACCCACCAAGCCGTTGTCACAACGGGATTAGAAACGGTAACGGACTCCAAAATTCAAACCTCTTCGATAATAAATATCGCCTTGACGATGAACCCAACCGTCAACGACGATTCCGAAATTGTTCGTGATCCAATGTCGCGCCGAAACGCTGACGCTCCAAGTTTTGCTTCTTAAAACGCCGACTCCGGGACCTAGATTTTCAAGTTCGCGTCCGAACGAAACCGCCGTTCCGATGCTGTTCACGCGTTCGCCGTAATAGCGCGTATATTGAACGCGGTGCGAAGGCGCAGTTCCTGCATTTGAAAGTTTGGTGACGAAAAGCGTGTAAGCGGCGCGGTTGCTGCCCCAATATTTTTCGACCAAACCATAACCGGTCGTCGCATTTACTGTGTCGTAATTGGTAAAACGAACGCCGCCGTGAGCGACGAAGCCTTTTTTAAGAACTTTTTCGACTTCGCCCATGACGGAATATTTTCCGACGAATTTATGCGTCGGACTGAACATTGTTTCCGCCGTGACAGCCCATTTATTCGCCAAAGGTTTGTATGTTCCGAAAACGAATTCGCGGTCTTTGATGCCGCGTCTTTCGCTCGCGCGAAAATTTGCCCAAACGATCTGTTTGCTGTCGAATTTTCTTTCGATGTAAAGCGAAGCCGTTCGCCACGTTCCGAGATTGCGTGAAAGCGTTTCGTTCGTAAAATGAAATTGAGCTTCGTATTTCGGCTTTTTGTCTTCGTCTTTTTTTGTTTCTTCCGAAGAATTTTCAGCCTGCGCGGTTTGCGCCGTCGTGTTTGCGGTTTGTGCGAAACCGCTCAACGAACCAAAGAGAAAAAGAAAAAGAAGATTGAAAAATATGTTAGATTTTTTCATAGAACTATTTCATCAAGCGGTTGATTCTGACCATTAATTCTCCGAGCTGAAAAGGTTTCGTGACATAATCGTCAACGCCGTTTTCGAATGCGCGAACCACGACAGGCTCCTGCGTTTTCGAGGTCAGCATAATGATCGGCACGTTTTCCCAACCTTTGCGCGAACGGATTTGCGATAAAACTTCGAAACCGTCGGCGTATGGAAGCATAATGTCGAGCAGAACGAGATCGGCAGGCTGAATTTGGTCTAAACTTTCGATTGCCGAACGACCATTGTCGGCAACTTGAACGTCAAAGCCGCGTTGTGAAAGAGTGTGTGACAAGAGTCTTGCCACGATTCGGTCATCTTCCACAATCATCACGGAATTGTTAAATTTATCGTAGGAAGCGGTAATTTCTTTAGCCATAAACAAAGTGGTATTTGCGAACAAAAGTTTTACTTGTGGAAGACTAAAAATTTGTTTGATTAAATTAGAATTGTGATTTGAGGTTGAGAGCCTCTGTGGAAGACATTTTTAATGTATCATAATTTTTTCTGGAAATAAACATATTTTAACAATAATAATGACAACTTTAACAAAACTTCCAAAAACAGCAGCAGAATTCATCAAAAAAGGCGGAATTGTCGCGTTTCCGACCGAAACCGTTTATGGTCTCGGCGCAAATGTTTTCGACGAAAAAGCCGTTGCGAAAATATTTGAAGCGAAACAAAGACCGAACGACAATCCGCTCATCGCGCACGTCGGAAATATCGAGCAGATCAAACTTTTAACCGAAAAGATCACGCCGAACGCACTGAAATTTATCGACGCATTTTTTCCTGCCGCGCTCACTTTGGTTTTGCCGAAAGCGGAAAAGGTTCCGTTGACCGCAACCGCAAATCTCGACACGATCGGCATCAGAATGCCGAAACACGAGCTTGCGCGAGAATTTTTGAAATACTGCGAAACTCCGGTCGTCGCGCCGTCGGCAAATCTTTCGGGCAAGCCTTCACCGACGAAATGGGAAGCGGTTTTTGAAGACTTGAATTTCCGAATCGACTGTATTTTACAAGGTGAAGCGACCGAGATCGGTTTGGAATCGACGGTTGTTGATTGCACTTCGGAAATTCCATTGATCTTGCGAAGCGGCGCGGTGACGCTCGAAGAATTGCAGAAAATAGTTCCCGAAACGCAAATTTATCAAGTAAAAAAAGACGAGATCGTGCGAAGTCCGGGCTTGAAACATCGGCATTATTCGCCGAAAGCGAAGGTCAGATTGTTTCAAGTTTCAAGTTTCAAGTTTCAAGTTGAAAACGCGGCTTTTATCGGTTTGAACGAAATTGAAAGTGAATTTGCTTTAACGAAAATCTGCAAATCGGTTGAAGAATACGCGCACGAAGTTTTCGCTTTTTTTCGTGAATGTGATGCGCACGGAATTGCAGAAATTTACTGCGAAGCCGTCGAAGAAAAAGGCATCGGATTGGCTTTGATGGACAGATTGAAACGCGCGGCTGAAAATTAAAAAATTATTTCGATTTAACCAAAAGCAACGCCGATTCGCCGTTTTCGCTGACCGTTGAAATTTCGGCGATGTCTTGCTGTTTTAATAAATTCGGCACATCTTTCAGCGGCGCGAGAACTAAAATTTGTCCTTGATTTTCTTTTACCAGAACCGAAAAGTCTTCATATTTCTTGAGTTTTCCGTCCGCATCGCGCACAAGTCTGTTCGGCGCGTAAAATTCGAGATTGTGCGAAACGGTGTAAAGATTGACGATTCTTTCCGTCGAAAAACCTTTGTCGTTCGCGGTTTGAATAATGTTTTTGACGGTTTCGTGGCTCGCATAATCGGTCACGAAAAATTGCAGAAGAATCGCAACGATTAAAAACGTCGCGAGCGCGGTTCCTTTTATAATTCGGTCGCGCATTTCGGATTTCTGCACAAATTCATAAACGTAAATTGCGGTCAAAATCAACGCGCCGGGAAGCGCGGGCAAAATGTAGCCGGGAAGTTTTGAACCCGAAACGGAGAAAAATACGAGCGGAACGAGAAGCCACGCGAATGAGAAGAGGAGAAGAGGAGAAGAGGAGAAAGGGAAAAATAAAAATTTATTTCTCTGCGTCTTTGCGTCTTTGCGTTGAAAACCTTCTTTCAAAACTTTCCAAATTCCTGCGAAAAAGAACGGAATCCACGGCGTTGTCATCAGCGGTAAAACGGCGAAGAAAAACCAGAAAGGCTGCGGATGCTGATATTTATTTGAAGTGTAACGCTGAAAATGATGCTGGATAAAAAATTCGTCGATAAATTTCCATCCATTAACTTGATACATCGGAACATACCAAACGCACGCGACCAAAATGCTCAGAATCGTTCCCCAAACGAGGCTGAAAATAAAAGTTTTATTTGGTAAACGCCAACTCAAAACGTAATAAAACGCGACGATCGCAAACGGGAAAACAATGCCGACCAAACCTTTGGCAATGATTGAAACGCCGATGAAAAAGTAAAAAGCTACTAAATATTTGCGATTTGCGATTTGCGATTTGCAATCTCGTGTTTCCCAAATGAAAAATCCAACTAAACTTGCCGTGATCGGAAAAGTCAGAATTATGTCGAAACTTGCGCCGCGTGAAAAGGCAATCAAACCGATCGATGAAGCGGCGATTAGAGCTAGATAATTAGCGAAATCGGTTTTTGGTTTTTGGTCTTTGGTTTTTGGATTTTCGTTTTCAAATCTATCTTCATCTGTGTTTATCTGTGGATAATTTTTTCCTAAAAGCCATAGTGAAAAAATCGTTCCGAGTCCGAAAAGAGCCGAGCCGATTCTTGCCGTAAATTCACTTATTCCAAATAATTTAAAAAAGAAAATCTGTAACCAATAAAGCAGCGCAGGTTTTTCAAACCAATCGAAACCGCCTAATTTCGGCGTGATCCAATCGCCGCGTTCAAACATTTCGCGGGCGATTTGCGTGTAGCGCGGTTCGTCCGGTCCGAGAAGTGGAATGTTCAGCCCGAAAAAGTATATGAAAATGATGATGAGAGCAATCAAAAGCCAGAAGATTTGGTTTTTGGTTTTTGGTTTTTGGTCTTTGGTTTTTGTAATTTCTGACATCTTAAATGAAAATGAAAGTATTGCTGAAAATCGTTTCGTATTCAAATTATGGAAGTTAGCGAAGAACAAAAAACTAAAAACGAAAAACTAAAAACCGCTGTTATCGGTGTCGGTTCGCTCGGACAACATCACGCGCGGAATTACGCGGAATTGGCGAGAGAAAACGTCGGCGAATTCGTCGGCGTTTGTGATGTGAATGAAGAAAACGCGAAGGCAATCGCCGAGAAGAATAGTTGCAATTATTTCACCGATTGGCGCGAATTGCTCGATAAAGTCGATGCGATTTCGATCGTGACGCCGACCGAAACGCATTGCGAAATTGCCTGCGCTTTTCTCGAAAAAGGCGTGAATGTTTTGGTTGAAAAACCGATCGCTTTGACGCTTGCGGAAGCCGATAAAATGATCGAAATTGCCGAAAAGTCGGGCGCGAAATTGATGGTCGGGCATCTTGAAAGATTTAATCCGGCGATGGTCGCACTGCGTCCGCACGTCAATAATCCGCTTTATTTCGAGATTCACCGCGTTTCGCCTTTTCCCAATCGTTCGCTCGATGTCGATGTCGTTTTAGACGTGATGATTCACGATCTCGACGCGATTCAATGGCTCGTCGAATCGGAAGTTTCCGAGATTCGCGCAGTCGGAATTCCCGTGATTTCGGACAAAGTTGACGCGGCAAATGCGCGCATCGAATTTGCAAACGGCGCGGTCGCAAACATCACGGCTTCGCGCATCGGCACGGAAAAGATTCGCAAAACGCGCTTTTATCAAACGAATTCCTACGTCGTTTTAGATTACGGGACGAAATTTGCATCGCTCACGTCGCTCGCGCCGAACGCGCTTCATCCGCTTTTGGGAATTTCGATAAATCGTCTTGAGATTGCGGACATCGAACCGCTTCGCGCCGAAATTTCCGCGTTTTTAGATTGTGTAATAAACGATAAAACGCCGCCGATCACCGCAAACGACGGTCGCCGCGCTTTGAAATTGGCGTTGGGAGTTTTGGAAAAGATCGACGCGCACCGCAGCCGTTTGAATGTTTGAGTTTTAATAATGAAGAAAACTCTTTGATCGTTAATGATTAAAGTGTTTTCTTTAAATCTCAAATGATAATTTCGTGAGATTATCGCTTACGCTCACGAGATTACGTTCTGCGCTCGCAAGATTATGCCTTGCGCTTACGAGATTAATCGATAATCTTGCAAGATTATGCCTTGCACTTACGAGATTAGTTAATAATCTTACGAGATTATGCCTTGCGCTCGAAAGATTATTTGATTCATTCAAAAGATTATTAAGTTCAGTCATTGTTATATCGAGTGCAGTCGTTGTTGTATCGAATAAACGAAAGACTGAATCGAGTTCACTCATTTGTATATCGAATACAACAACGAGTGAATCAGATACACGAACGACTGCAATCGATTCACAAACAAGTGAATCAACTGCAACAACGGCTGAACTCGATGCACAAACAAGTGAATCGAATATAAGAACGGGTGAACTCGATGCACGAATGCGTGAATCGAATAAACAAACGATTGAATCGACTTCACAAATCAGTGAACTTCTTTCGGAAACGTCGTTAAGCCAATGCGTTTTCAATGATTTGTCGAGCAAAATAAAAAAAAGATATAATCAATCTCAACTTAAGCATTTCTTCTTCCACAGATGATAATTTCCCCGCTATAAATATTATTTTTCCGTCATTGAAACCCTAAAGTTTATCGATGACGCTGTGTTTGGTTTCTGAAAAATTGAGGAGAGTTGATGAATAAAAAATACTTTATCGGTATCGGTTTGGTCGTTATTTTTGTGATCGGAATCAGCATTTGGACGAAAAATGTTGCGAGCCGTCAGGTCGTTTCGTTTAACGAAGGCGAATTGTGGCGCGATGTTGCCGAAGATTCGTTTTACGCAGGCGACGAACGGCAGATCGTTCCCGATTCGTATCGGACTTTGAAATTGAACAAAGATTTACTGCAAAACCTTTTGGCGCAGGCACCGATGGAAGAAAGCGTCAACCCGCAAGACAGCGAACTCGTCATCAGCTTGCCGCTTCCGAACGGAAAGTTTTCGCGTTTTAAGTTCGTCGAATCGCCGATCATGGAAGAAGGTTTGCGCGTGAAGTTTCCCGAGATCAAAACGTATCTCGGTCAGGGAATCGACGAGCCGAGCGCGATCACGCGTTTCGATTTTACGCCGAAAGGTTTTCACGCGATGATCCTCGACGAAAACGGAAGTATTTTCGTCGATCCTTATTCGAAAAACGACACGGAAAATTATATTTCATACAACAAATACGATCTGCAAAGAGATGAAAATTTTGCGTGTCTGGTTTCCAATTCAAAACCGAACGCGCTCGAAAAAGCGCGGCTCGACAAGAAATTGAATCCGTCGGAAAACTTGGTCAACAACGGCGGAACTCTGCACACATATCGTCTTGCAATGGCGGCGACGGGAGAATATACGACGTTTCACGGCGGAACGGTTCCTTTAGCTTTGGCGGCAATTACGACCACGATGAACCGCGTCAACGCCGTTTACCAACGCGATCTGTCCGTTCGGATGAATCTGATCGCCAACAACAATTTAATTATCTACACGAACGCGGCAACCGATCCGTATCTCAATGATTCAAGCGATCTGCCCGCAAATCAAACGAATATCACGAATGTCATCGGAGCCGCGAATTACGATGTCGGGCATTTGGTCGGAACGGGCGGCGGCGGCGTGGCGACGTTGAATTCGCCTTGTAATGCCGCAACAAAAGCGCGCGGTTTGACGGGTTCGAGTTCGCCCGTCGGCGATCCGTTCGACATCGATTACGTCGCACACGAAATGGGACATCAATTCGGCGGAAATCATACTTTTAACAACAACGATCAGGGAAGCTGTGCGGGAAATCGTGCATCGACGGCGGCGTATGAACCCGGCAGCGGCGCGACGATTCAGGCTTATGCGGGAATTTGCAACGGGCAGGACATTCAAAGAAACTCGGACGATTATTTTCACATCCGCAGTCTTGAAGAAATGACGACGTTTATCAATACGAATACGTGCGACGTGGAAAGTGCGAACGCGAACACCGCGCCCGTCGTAACCGCCGCGCCTGCCTGCACGATTCCGATCAACACGCCGTTTGAATTGACAGGCAGTGCGACCGATGCGAACAACGATGCTTTGACTTATACGTGGGAAGAATACGATCTCGGCGCGGCGGCAACCGCCATTCCGAATTCGGACAATACAGGTGTCAGACCGATCTTTCGTTCATACAAACCGACGACCGCCGGCAGAACTCGCACATTTCCGTCTTTGCCGTTCATTACCGCAAACGCGAATGTTCCGCCCAGCACTTTTACGGGAACGAACGCGGTCGGAACGGTTTGCGCTTTCGGAAGCTGTATGACGGGCGAACTTTTACCGACCGTTTCGCGCACGATGAATTTTCAGCTCGTCGCGCGTGACAATCGCGCAGGCGGCGGCGGAATCCGTTCGGCGCAAACGACCGTGACAGTTGATGCAGGTTCGGGACCGTTTGCCGTTTCGTCGCAAAATACGGCGGTGACTTACGCGGGCGGAACGGCGCAAACCGTGACGTGGAATGTGGCGAATACGACCGCCGCGCCTGTCAGTTGTGCAAACGTAAATATTTTGTATTCGACGAACGGCGGAATCACTTTCCCATATGTTCTCGCGTCGAGCACGCCGAATGACGGAACGCAGTCGGTCACGATCCCGAATATTGCAACGCCAGCCGGACGCATCAAAATTCAGTGTGCAACAAGCTGTTTCTTCGATATTAATAATGTAAACATTACGGTCAATTCGCCGACCGCCGCAAACGCCGCGATCAGCGGAAGAATCGCAACCGCGCAAGGTTTTGCGATCAATAACGCGACCGTCGTTTTGACCGATGCCAACGGCAACACGCGCATTGCAAAAACGGGAAGTTTCGGAAATTACAGTTTCGACGGTTTGCAAGTCGGTCAAACATACACATTGACCGTCAGCCGCAAAGGTTATGTTTTCGCGCAGCCGTCGCAGCTCGTGACCTTGAACGCCGATCTCGCCGAAGCGAATTTCATCGCGGAATAGCTTTCGGCTAATTTATATTTTCGCCGTAGTTCTGAATTCGATTTAGAACTACGGCTTTTTTATCGGATAATGACTTTGCAAGTTTATGAAAAACGAACGAATCTCAGAATTTTTACAAACACGCATCGAAGCGAAAGATTTCCCGTCAGCCGTTTATCTCGTCGCGGAAAAAGGCGAAATAATCTTTCAAGACGCTCTCGGTTTCGCCGTCGTCGAACCTGAAAAAATCGAAGCACGAATCGACACAATTTACGATTTGGCGAGCTTGACGAAACCGCTCGTCACCGGTTTGCTGTGCGCGAAATTAGTCGAAAACGGCGAACTTGATTTAAGTGATAAAATCTCGAAGTTTTTTAATGAATTTGAGACGGACGAAAAGCGCGATATTACGATTCAAAATTTGCTGACGCATACTTCAGGATTTAATGCTTGGAAGCCGTTGTATTTGTTTTCCGATTCGTCCATCAAAACGGAGGCAAATTATTTAGGTTGGTCGGATGAAAGAATAAATAAATTTGTACTGGAAGAAATCGCTCGAACATCTTTAGAAAATGCCGTAAATGAGAAGGTTGTTTACAGCGATTTGAACTTTATTACGCTCGGTTTTCTTATCGAACAAATTTACCGAAACGATCTGAACAATATTTTTACGAGCGAAATAATCACTCGGCTTGAGTCTTTACGAACTTTTATCGGCGGACTCGATACTTTGAGAAAAGAAATCGCCGCGAGCGAAAAGGGAAACGAATTTGAAAAACAAACCTGCATCGAACAAGGTTACAAAATCCCAAATCCGCAATCCCAATTCCGAAATCACGTTATTTGGGGCGAAGTTCACGACGGGAATTGTTATTTTATGAACGGCATTTCAGGTCACGCGGGACTTTTTTCGACTGCCGAAGAAACTTTTAAGATCGCACAGCAGTTTTTGCCTAAATTTACGAAAATTCTCAAACCCGAAACTTGCGAACTTTTCCGCACGAATTTTACAAATGGAATGAACGAAGCGCGTTCGTTTGCGTTTCAGCTTGCCGAAACGCCCGAATCTACTGCGTCGAACGCGCTTGCGAAAGACAGTTTCGGGCATCTCGGTTTTACGGGAACGATGCTCTGGATCGAACCCGAAACGGAAAGAATTTTCATCCTTTTGACCAATCGCACACACGCGCGCGCGCTTCCTTTCGAGAATATAAATTCGGTGCGCCGACGATTTAACGAGCTTGCGACCGAAGAATTAAACAAAAGAAGCAATTTATAATTTGTAATTCGTAATTTGTAATTATCTCGGATGAAACTAAAGTTTGGTTTCTCCGCAAGTTAATTACGAATTTAGAATTAAGCAGGCGGGCAAAACAAACTTAAAGTTTAGAGTCCCGCCTTCAGGCGGCTTTTCGTTACGGGGAAGCCTTCTAAAGAAGGGACTCTAAACGCACTTTCAAATTTTTATTCTGCCCGATTACTTATGAATTACGAATTAATTCTTAGCCGATTTTCAAAGGTAAATGACTCTGCACACCTTTTACCGCGCTGTGTCGAGTCTCGATTTGTTTGTGCAGAATCGCAACTTATGTGTGCAGGGTTCTAACTGACGTGTACAGAGTCATAACTGATTTGTGCAGACTCTTAACTGACGTGTGCAGAGTATTAACTGATTGGTGCAGAGTAATCCTGGGTTTGTGAAGATTAGTAACTGATGTGTGCAGATTAGTAACCGATGTGTGTAGCGTCTTAACCGATGTGTTTTGAGTTTTAACCGACGCGTGTAAAGCTTTCACCGATAAATAAAAATATTAAAAGGCAGTTATTTCGGCTGAAATAACTTTTCAGGCATCTAAAAAGCGTCAAGTTCAATCAAAGAATCGCGCTTTCCCCGAAGTCGAAAATCCAATTTGGAGATTCCTGAAAAGATGAAAAAAATCGCTGTCATACTGTTTTGTGTCGGTTCGTTCGGGTTATCGGTTTTTGCCCAAACAAATCGCGGAACGCGCCCGCGTGTCGTGCCTTCGCCGACACCTTCGGTCGAAAGGCAAGCACCTGTTTTGCAAAACGATACGCCTGTCGGAGATACTGTCAAACGTCCGCCCGTTCTAAAAGGCGGAAACACGCCGCCGCAAAATCAAACGCAAACTCAATCGCCCGAAATCGTCGGCGATGTGATCGAAGAAGACAACGAAATTATCAAGGTCGAAACGAATTTAGTGACTTTTCCGGTTTCGGTGCTCGACCGCGACGGGCGTTTTATTTCGGGTTTACAGCAGAAAGATTTCAAGATTCTCGAAAACGGTGTCGAGCAAAGAATCGAAATGTTTCAGTCGGTCGAACAGCCTTTTACGGTCATTTTGATGCTCGATGTCAGCCCTTCGACGCAGTATAAGATCGACGAAATTCAAAACGCCGCGATCGCTTTCGTCAATCAATTGCGCCGCGATGACAAAATTATGGTCATCGCGTTTGACGAAAAAGTCAATATTTTGTGCCGCCCGACGAACGATCGTTCGACTTTGCGAAACGCCATCAGACAAGCGCAGTTCGGCGATGGCACTTCG